>NZ_JTLF01000231.1:0-17117 GCF_000798855.1 Enterobacter sp. ZOR0014
GGCATCACAGAGGAGCGTATCGATGAGCTTTTACGGGACTTTTTTATTTTCCACGGTGCCGAATTGAGCAGCCTGCTCAGGATGAAGTACAGACAATTTGAGCTGAATAGCTCAGCGCATATATCGGGCATTATTGAAGGTACGAATGATGCAGATACGCTGTATCGTGAATTTATCCTGAATCTAATGCTGAAATGGACTAATGATATATTGCCGCTGAGATTCCGGGACGACGTGATGAGCCTGACCGGTTCAGCACCGGTATCAGGATCACATGACGACAGAAAAAAAAGAAAGCTATTCTGACCTGAACAGAAAAGCTCACTCAAGCCCGGCCAGTGCCGGGTTTTTTGATGTCTGTAGCCTGAGTGAATGTCTATACTGCATGAAATCGCATGACTTTATGCACTTGCATTTTTACTTCCCAGACCAGATAAGGCGCGGTTTAGAGCCTATCATGCAACTGCATGAAAACCACTCCCTAAAGCGGGCAGGCGTGGCGGGGCTACGAGCGCGCGCTAACGCAGAAAATGCAGTTGAACGTATAAGATGTAAGCGTTAATCTCAAGTTTTAATCAACTAAGGAATGAGCATGAGTACATGGATACAAGCCTATGAAAACAGAGAGGATCTGAAGTCTTATGGTGATAATGGATTAGCTTTATTTGCATTAGCGCTGCACTTTCGAATAGATGATATTGATGGTGTTGCTGCTGATTCCATTACAGATGGCCATGATGACAAAAAATGTGACTTGGTTTATATCAATGAAGAGGAGGAATTTGCCGTCCTTGCTCAATGTTACTTTTCAGGAAAGGATAGACAAGAAGCTCCAGCAAACAAAGCTAGTGACCTTAATATTGCTTTAGCATGGCTTTTGCAAAGAGACTTAAAGGAAGTACCAGAAAGAATAAACTCCTCAGCAAAACAGATTAGGGATCTAATCAGGCAGTCTAAAATAAAAACATTATATGTATGGTACGTTCACAACTTGCCGCTATCTAAAAATGTTGGTCAGGAGTTGGTTACTGTTCAGCAAACAGCAAACACCATTTTACAGCATGATTTCAAAGATGCGAAAGTTCAAGTACATGCGGTTGAAGTTGGAGCTGAGAAATTTACTGAGTGGTACAGCGAATCTCTTTCACCTATATTGGTTGATGAAACTTTTAACATAAAAGTCGTCGATGGAGGTTATGAAATTAATGGTGGGGAGTGGATTTCATTTTGTACCACTATTCAGGGTAAGGATTTAGCTAGAGCTTATAAAAAACATAAGTTAAATATTTTTTCTGCGAACGTAAGAGATTATCTAGGCTCAAGGTCAACTGATTCTAATATTAATAATGGGATAAGAAATAGCGCTGAAAAATCAGCAGGTAATTTTTGGGCGTTTAATAATGGTGTTACAATCCTGGTTCATGATTATAGCTATAATGAAAAAATTAAGAATCTAGAAGTGAGGGGCATGTCAATTGTCAATGGCGCACAAACAACTGGCGCTCTTGGATCTTTGTCTCGCTTACCAGCTGAAAATGTTAAAGTACAAGCAAGGTTCATAAAAGTTAAAGATGGAGATGCTGACTTAATTCAAAACATTATCCAGTATAACAATAGTCAAAATAAAGTTGAGGCATCCGATTTTAGAAGCACAGATAAAATTCAAAAACGTTTGAAAGTGGAATTTGCATCTATTCCCGATGCTGAGTATGAAGGAGGGCGCAGAGGTAGTGCTGAAAGTGTTATACGTAGAAAGCCAAACCTTTTACCGTCATACACAGTTGGACAAGCTCTAATGAGTTTTCATGGAGAGCCTACGATAGCGTATAATCAACGCTCGGCTATTTGGACAAATGATTCATATTATTCAAAAATATTTAATGACAGTACAAAAGCGTCTCATATCATTTGTGCTTTTTCATTAATGAAATGTATAGTCAACAAAAAAATCAATCTGGGTAAAAAAGATGTGTTATCTAGAAATGATTTGGCTCAATTAGAATATCTCAGATTCAGAGGTGCGATCCCTTTACTTTGTTCTGCAATAACAGAATGTCTTGAAAGTTTCTTAGGGAGACCTGTTCCTGATTTGTTTAGAGTTTCTTTTGGTCATGATGTTTCCCCATCAAATGCTGAGAAAATTTGGGAGCCAATTGTAGATATTTGTTTGGCTTTGAGTAATCAACTTTTACCTGCACTAATTGATGGTGGTCTAAAGAGCCCCACAAAGGTTAGGGAGTGTATATCTAATTTCTCACAGTTAATTGCCGCAACAGCACAGATGAATCGTCCTGTTTATGAATTGTTTGAGAAGAATTTAAAACCTGCATTTTGAGATTGAAGGCCTCGAGGAAGGCCTTCTTGACCAAAGAAAGGACTTAGTATTATAGCTATAAATTTGATGTTAAATATTTCAGGTGGGTTTTTAATTTAAAAATGGAGGGGGAATGTTTCAGATTTCAAGTGGGTGTTTTTTTGAAGAGAATAAAATAGAAAAACATGAAGGTACTTTTGTTTTTTACTCTAACGTAGATATTAATTATCTTCTTGAAAGTGATTTGCCAGAGTTTAAAGTTAAGAAAATAGATGGTGGCGGTATCAATTGCTATCTGGTTGACTATGTCCTATTAACTGAAAAGCCAGATAAAATTGAGGCAGGAGTGGTAATAAGGGCAGGTGATCAAGATTATATGGAACAATTTATACAGCTATGGGAATTTTACTTTGATTGTGTGGCAAGGCCAGAAAAAGAAACAGTAAAGCAAATATGTGCTCAATTAAATTTTAGGAAAAATCGCACAAAAATAGCACTTGAGATTGCTCCTTATCTCGTTGAGATTGATAGACGTATATCACATGAAACCGCAATGGGTTTTAGCCGTTTTGTCAATGATGTTGTGGGTATAGATCGCGCAAGTTATAAATCCGTTATTTCCGCATTAAAAATTATTAGCGATACGAAAGAATCATTGTCCACCAATTTTGATTTAACATACTCAATGCTTGTATATGCACTTGAGTCATTGTCACAAAGAGGTGACGGATATGAATCTACATGGCAAGACTACGATCAAACAATTAGGAGTAAGTTGGATGAGATATTCTTAGATTTATCTCCATCTGTTTCAGATGAAATAAAAAGTGCTTTAATTGATGGAAAGCAATTTAAGCTTCTTAAGCGATTTAAATCTTTTATTATCAATAATCTAAATGACGAGTTTTTTTACGAGTCAAATAGATTTCCAATACGCAGAAGTTTTCTTGAGAAAGCCTTGGATAATTTGTATAAAATGAGGTCTTCATTCGTTCATGAACTAAAACCTCTTGATGTAATGATTTCTCAAACCCACAATCCAGTAGCTGATTGCCTGATTCGTTTTGGAGAGCCCTATTTCACCTATTCAGGGTTGCTCAGATTACTCAGACATCTTATTTTACATTATTGTAAAAATAACCAAAGTCAAGGTGAAGAAAAGGTTAATTGGGTTATGGAAACCTCGAGCATCTTAATCGGTGAAATGTCTCCGGAATATTGGATGTGGAATCCAGACTCCTTTACGGCAAGATCTGTTTCAAAATGGTTTGTTGAATATCTCGAGATGCTTAATAAAAATCAAGTGGTTGATTTGTCGAAAATTATGAAAAAAATCGAAAACATCTTTGATGGCTCACAAAAGCAATACAAAAGTGGTCTTATTAGTTTTTATTATTTGTATAATTTAATACATTCAAAAAATGATACTGATTGGATCGCTTTCGCAAGTAAAAGAGATAGTTTTATAAAAGTAGATATGTACTGGTATGCATCTTGTGCCTATTTATATAATTCTTTCAATAATCAAGCAAATATAACAATAAATAAAAATGATTTGAAAGACTTCTCTATCTGTTATGAAATTTATAATAGTAAAAAATTCCAAAAAAATGTAATCAATCTACCAGCGATGACAGAAGCTTTTTTACTCATTTTAGCTGCAAACTCATATTTCAAGAGTGGGATGTATGAAAATTATAAATTCAAGGTAAAGCTAGCCCTTTCAGAAATATCACATAATGTGAAAGTTTTTTCCTATGTTAAAGGGCGTTTAGAAAATTCACAATTGGTTGAAGTGGCCGAATGTTTTAGATTATATCGGGAGTAGAGGGATATTACCCTCACTCCTTACTTGCAAACCCCACCATTCCATCAGTTCTATTCGTTGTTGCAAATATGTGGAGCGGTTATATGCTCGTCTTACTTCATCTTTGTCAATATGTGATAATGCTGCTTCAATAATATCTGAGTTGAATCCTACTTCATTCATCGCTGTGCTCGCTATAGAGCGCAGACCTTGGGCAACTAGTTTCCCACTATAACCAATACGCTTAAGAGCCGCGTTAGCTGTCTGGCTATTCATCGGCCTATTAGGATTATTTCTACTAGGAAAAATATGCACGCGATTGCCACTAATTTTTTTCATTATTTCCAGAATCTCTATAGCCTGAATTGACAATGGAACAATATGCTCACGTTTGGCTTTCATCCGTTCTGCTGGGATAGACCAAAGCTTCCTATCGAGATCTATTTCAGCCCATTCTGCACCACAGGCCTCTGAAGGACGAACAAGAGTTAGTAGTTGCCATTCGATAAGACATCGGGTTGAAACGGATAGATTCGACATAATCAAAGAATGCATAAGCTTCGGTAGTTCTTCTGGTCTAAGTGTTGGCATGTTTTGCTTTTTTGGTTTTTCAAAAGCCATACCAATACCTGATGCCGGATTAGCATCAATAAGGCCGGTATTTATAGCGTAAATCATTATCTCGTTAATGCGCTGTACCAGACGACGGACGGTCTCAAGAGCACCACGTGCTTTGATTGGTTCAAGTGCTTCAACTAATCTTCGGGCTTTGATTTGCTGCACGGGGATCTCACCGATGGCAGGAAAAATGTCTTTTTCCAATGAGCGCCAAATGTCTTTTGCGTAATCGGGGGTTACGCTTTTGCTTTTGAGCTGAAACCAGTTTGCAGCCACAATCGAAAAAATACTGTCCATAGCAATTTGCTGCTCTTTCTCTGCTGCTTCAGCTTGGATTTGAGGGTCGATTCCGTTGGCTAATAAGGCAAGATAGTCAGCTCTTAACCCTCGGGCATCAGCAAGCGAAAGTGCAGGGAAGGCACCGAGCCCTATCATTGTTCGCTGTTTTATTGCCGGGCGTTGATAACGGAAACGCCAGAGCTTTTTCCCGCTGGTTTTCACTATCAGGAAAAGCCCATCACCATCATGCAGCGTTAGATCCTTCTCTAACACTTTAACGCGGAGAGCAGCGGCGTTGGTCACGAGCGTACCACAATGACCGCACCTTCATTAAATGGTAAACGCTTTAAGGATACATCGTGCGGTATACCTAAACGTATCCAATAATCATCAGATTTAGCCGGATTACCCTGTGCAATGAACAGGCACAAAAAAGCCCGCAGGGCTTGCGCCGTGCGGGCTTTCAGGACTTCATCGGATGACTCTGGTAATCACCGATGGAGAATTTTGGTGGAGCTGGCGGGAGTTGAACCCGCGTCCGAAATTTCTACATCCTCGGTACTACATGCTTAGTTTGTCTTTACATTCGCACGCCAGCTGCGGACAGACACGCCACTAACGAACTAGCCTGATTAGTTTTAACGCTTCAACCCCAGGCAGGGCTTCCACGCGATCTCTTTTGGGTTTGACCTCTCTTTGATCCCCGTCTTAAGAGCGGAAGCTAGGGAGAGAGGGCTCAGAGCAGGTTATTAAGCTGCTAAAGCGTAGTTTTCGTCGTTTGCGACTATTTTTTTGCGGCTTTTAACGAGGCAAACCGCCCCTCGGCATGCACCTTGGGTTTCGCAAATCCCGTCGAATCCAGAATCAGCCCCAATAGTGTTGAACTGAGTATACCAGATTTCACTTCCTGGATACCAGCCCGGAACGCTAACTTATTGAATAGTACAATAAGTGTGCAGAATCAACGTCCTGCGTTTTTCATGATGCGCGCTTTATCAAGCTGCCACTCGCGCTCTTTCAGGTCAGTACGTTTGTCGTGCTGCTTTTTACCCTTCGCAACGCCAACCTTCACCTTGCACCAGGCGTTTTTCCAGTACAGCGACAGGGCGACCACGGTGAAACCTTCGCGGTTGATGCGTCCGTAGAGAGATTCCAGCTCACGCTTGTTTAGCAGCAGCTTACGGGTGCGCGTTGGGTCACACACATAGTGTGACGAGGCGACGGTCAGCGGCGTAAAGTTCGCACCGAACAGGAAAGCTTCGCCATCTTTCAGGATCACGTAGCTGTCGCCGATATTGGCTTTCCCGGCGCGCAGCGATTTTACTTCCCAGCCCTGCAACGCAAGGCCAGCTTCGAATTCTTCTTCAATGAAATACTCGTGGCGCGCACGCTTGTTGAGCGCAATGGTCGCCGAGCCTGGTTTATGTGCTTTTTTCTTCGTCATAAGTGTCGTAAAGCCGTCGGTAATCTGATTTCAAAAAGTCACCTCATTGCGTCCTGTGAGGTCTAACGCGCTATCTTAGCACGAGATGAGGCTTAGCGTTTTTTTAACAGGTGATAAATGTTATTATTTGTCCGTTGTGTGACCATGGAAAATGCTATGCCTCAGATTAGCCGTACTGCGCTTGTGCCTTACAGCGCGGAACAGATGTATCAGTTAGTGAACGATGTTCAGTCTTACCCAGAATTTATTCCGGGGTGTACCGGAAGCCGCGTTCTGGAGTCTGGCCCGACGCAGATGACCGCGGCGGTGGATGTCTCCAAAGCGGGGATCAGCAAGACGTTCACCACCCGTAATACGCTGACCAGCAATCAGAGTATTTTGATGCATCTGGTCGATGGTCCGTTTAAAACGCTGATGGGGGGCTGGAAGTTTACCCCACTGAGCGCGGACGCCTGCCGTATTGAGTTCCATCTGGACTTTGAGTTTACCAATAAGCTGATTGAGCTGGCGTTTGGCCGCATCTTTAAAGAGCTGGCCTCGAATATGGTTCAGGCATTCACGACCCGCGCCAAAGAGGTTTACAGTGTCGCATAAGATTGCTGTGGAAGTGGTGTACGCGCTGCCAGAGAAACAGTATTTGCAGCGCGTGACGCTGGACGAGGGCGCGACCGTAGAAGCGGCTATCCGCGCGTCCGGCATCCTCGAGCTTCGCAGTGATATCGACCTGGCGAAAAATAAGGTCGGTATTTACAGCCGTCCGGTGAAGCTGGGTGATGTGCTGAAAGAGGGCGATCGGGTGGAGATTTATCGTCCGCTGATTGCCGACCCGAAAGAGCTGCGTCGCCAGCGTGCCGAGAAGGCGAGTAAGTAGCGCTTTCTCCCCCGGTGGCGCTGCGCTTACCGGGGCTACGACTCTGCGTAAGAATTCAGATACAAAAAAGGTGCTCATTGAGCACCTTTTTGCATTTCTGACGCCTGATTATTTGGTCAGGGCAGGTTTGTTGTCGATGTTGGTCAACACACCGGCGCTGCTGAAAGTCAGCGTCAGGGTCTGCTGGGTCACATCTTCATGGCCTGGCTGCTGACGGAATACATAGAACCAGGTGTTAGTGCCGAACGGATCGGACATCATCGGGGTTCCCAGTGCATAAGCGACCTGCTGTTGTGTCATCCCCACACGGATTTTGGACACATCGTTAGGGGTAAGGTAGTTCCCCTGGTTGATGTCAGGACGGTAAACCACTTTCTCCAGAGTGGAACAGCCTGCGGTCAACATCAGAAGAACCGCTGCGGCAGCGGTCAGCATTTTACAACGCATAGTGATTTGATTCCTTTTCGGGCCCGAGCAGAACGCGGCTCATATGTAATATGCCGATGATAATAGACCTTGCCCCACTTTGAAACCGGTCTGGCGGCGTTTTTGTTGTTCTCTATGACCCTGAGATCCCGAAAAAGTTTATGCCGCCAGCAGTTCTTTCGCGTTCGCGAGCGTATTACGCGTGACTTCACTGCCGCCGAGCAGGCGTGCCAGCTCCTGCAGACGTGCACGTTTATCGAGCGGCATCATGTGCGTTTCCGTCATTTCGCCATCGGTTTCTTTGCTGACAATAAAGTGATGATGACCACAGCCCGCAACCTGCGGCAGGTGAGTGACGCACATCACCTGCGTTGATTCGCCTAACTGACGCAGCAGTTTGCCGACAACCGCCGCCGTTGGACCGCTGATCCCGACATCCACCTCATCGAAAATCAGCGCCGGGGTTTCCATTTTACGCGCGGTAATAACCTGAATCGCCAGCGCAATACGCGACAGCTCGCCGCCGGAGGCGACTTTGGAGATAGCCTGTAGCGGTTGGCCCGGGTTGGTGGTGACACGGAACTCAATACGATCCGCACCTTCCGCCGTCAGGTGATGCTCTTCAAAGCGAACATCAATGGTGAACACACCATGCGGCATTGCCAGCGTATGCATGCTGTCGGTGATGTGCTGGCTGAGTTCCTGAGCGTAATGCTGACGGATTTCATGCAGCTTTTGCGCTGTGGCCAGCGCCTGTTCATGATGCAGGTTCACCGCCAGAGAAAGGGTTTCCTGCGAGTCAGCCTGATCGTCAAGCTGCTGCTGCTCTTCCAGCAGAGCCTGATAGTAGCCCGGCAGCTCTTCCGGCGTAACATGGTGCTTACGCGCCAGGGCAATCTGACGGGAGATGCGCTGTTCCAGTTCAAACAGACGGTTCGGGTCGAGATCCAGACGCTCACAGTAGTGGCGCAGTTCGTCACTGGCTTCTGAGATTTGAATCGCAGCCTCTTCCAGCATATCCAGTACGCCAGAGAGTTTGCTGTCCATGCCTGCCAGCTCGGTGATTAGCTGACGAACGCTATAGAGCTGGCTCTGCAGGTTCGCGTCTTCGCCATCAGCGAGCATATTGAGCGCATTCTGGCTGGTTGAGAGCAGGTGGCCACTGTTGGCGAGGCGCTTGTACTCCTCGTCGATTTGCTCAAACTCACCCGCCTGCGGATTGAATTCGTTCAGTTCCTTAAGCTGGTACGCCAGCAGCTCCGCACGCGCGGCGCGCTCCTGGCTTTGCTGCTGATGCTGAGCCAGCTCCCGGCAGCTCTGATGCCACAGACGGTAGTGTTCAGCCATGAGCTGAGTAAGTGCGTACTCACCCGCATAGCCATCAAGCAATGCTTTCTGCTGTTCTGGTTTGACTAACTGCTGATGCGCGTGCTGACCGTGGATCTGAATAAGCAGCTGGCCGAGTTCGCGAAGCTGAGAGAGGGGGACCGCCGTGCCGTTGATAAAACCACGGGAACGGCCGTCGCTGCTGATCACGCGGCGAAGTAAACACTCACGCCCATCTTCAAGCTGGTTCTGTTCGAGCCAGCGCTGGGCGGCAGGCGTGTCTTTCAGGGAGAAGCGGGCGCACAGGTCGGCGCGGTTTGCGCCCCTGCGCACCATGTCTCCCTCGGCGCGGCCGCCAAGGCACAAGCCGAGGGCATCAATGGCAATGGATTTACCCGCACCGGTTTCCCCGGTGATCGCCGTCATGCCGCTGTGGAAATCGATCTCAAGCTCACGAACTATGGCAAAGTTGCTGATGGTCAGTTGTGCCAGCATAATTGTTTTCCTGTATGAAAAACCATGACTGTGTTTTCATACAGTATAAACTGGTTTTTTATACAGTAAAGTCCTGGATGTAAAATCAGAACAATTTTTTTGACCAGCCGAGCTTCGAGCTTAATGTGTTGAAATAGCTGTAATCTTTCGGGTGAATCAGGTTCAGGTGGTAATCGCATCGGCGAATGAGAACATCTTCACCTTCCTGGATCGGCAGCGCAATCTGGCTGTCGCAGCTGATCTCCAGGTCGTTACGGCGGTGTGAGAAGCGCAGACGTATCGTGCTGTCACCGTTGATGACCAACGGGCGGGCGGAGAGCGTGTGCGGGAACATTGGCACCAGGGTAATGGCATCCAGCGAGGGCGTCAGAATGGGGCCACCCGCAGAAAGTGAGTAGGCGGTTGAGCCGGTTGGAGTGGAGATAATCAGCCCGTCAGAGCGCTGCGAGAAGGCAAAGATTTCGTCGATATAGACTTCGAACTCAATCATATGCGCCACTTTACCGGGGTGAAGTACGACCTCGTTAATCGCGGTGCTGATGCGCTTCTGGCAGTCCTGCTGGCACACCTGCGCTTCCAGTAAGAAGCGCTTTTCGCTGATATAGTGACCTTCCAGCACGTCAGCCAGTTGCTGTTGCGCGTTGTCCGGGTCGAGATCGGTTAAAAAGCCGAGATTGCCTCGGTTGATGCCGATAACCTTGATATCATAGCGCGCCAGCGTGCGTGCGGCACCGAGCATGTTTCCGTCACCGCCCACCACCACGGCGAGATCGGCCTGTTGACCAATCTCTGCCAGGGTGCCGGTTTTGACGCTCTTGAGCTGCAGCTCCTGTGCAATCTGCTGCTCGACCATCACTTCATAGCCTTTGCTACACAACCAGCGATACAACATTTCATGTGTCGTCAATGCGGTAGGGTGACGCGGATGCCCGACGATCCCAATACACCTGAAATGATTATTCATTTTCTGGAGGTCCTTGTGCCTGATGAATGATGACAATCTCTCTTGTTCCCTTGAATCCAGGAAACTGATCCCCATAATAAGCGAAGTTAGCGAGATGAATGCAGAAAAACGCGGAGAAATTCATGAGTAGTAAAGAACAGAAAACGCCTGAGGGGCAAGCCCCTGAAGAAATTATCACGGAACAGCACGATGAAGTTGAGGCAGTAGAGCCAGACGCATCTGCTGAGCAGGTGGACCCGCGCGATGAAAAAATTGCGAATCTGGAAGCCCAACTGGTAGAAGCACAGAATCGCGAACGCGAAAGTGTTCTGCGCATTAAGGCGGAAATGGAAAACCTGCGTCGTCGTACCGAGCAGGACGTTGAGAAGGCGCATAAATTCGCGCTGGAGAAATTCGTCAACGAACTGCTGCCGGTGATTGATAGCCTCGATCGCGCCCTGGAAGTGGCTGATAAAGCGAACCCGGACAATGCGGCGATGATCGAAGGTATCGAACTGACGCTGAAATCCATGCTCGACGTGGTGCGTAAGTTTGGCGTAGAAGTGATTGCCGATACCAACGTTCCGCTGGATCCAAACGTTCACCAGGCGATTGCGATGGTCGAATCTGAAGAGATTGAAGCCGGTAAAGTGCTGGGCGTGATGCAGAAAGGGTATACCCTGAACGGCCGTACCATTCGCGCTGCGATGGTGACCGTGGCGAAAGCGAAAGCGTAATTTGCTACCTGTAGTGCCGGGTGGCGGCGTTCGCCTTACCCGGCCTACATTTTATTCGGCAATACTTTCCCGAAGCGGCGTGACGGGCAGAACCTTCACCTGCTTAATCATATTGTCCTGCACGTCCAGGATATCAATATCGTACTGCTCAATGCGCACCCGCGTGCCTGCCGCCGGGATCTCCTCCAGCGCTTCCAGAATCATCCCGTTAATCGTACGCGCTTCATCTTCCGGCAAATGCCAGTTAAAGGCTTTATTGAGTTCGCGAATGTTCGCGCTCCCGTCAATCAGCACTGAACCGTCGTTTTGCGGGGTGACCTCTTCCGCGAGAGAAGGCGACATTGACGTAGTAAAGTCGCCGACTATCTCTTCCAGAATATCTTCGACCGTCACCAGTCCCTGAATGTCGCCGTATTCATTGACGACCAGGCCGACTTTTTTCTTGTTGCGCTGGAATTTAACCAGCTGCGTGCTGAGCGGCGTTCCTTCCGGCACATAGTAAATTTCGTCGGCGGCGCGCAGCATAACCTCTTTGGTGAACTCTTTTTTCTCGGTCATCAGACGATACGCTTCACGCACGCGCAGCATGCTGATGGCGTCATCCAGCGAGTCGCGATAGAGCACGATGCGCCCGTGCGGGGAGTGCGTCAGCTGGCGGACGATGGCTTTCCAGTCATCGTTGATGTCGATACCGACGATTTCGTTCCGCGGCACCATGATGTCGTTCACGCTCACTTTTTCCAGATCCAGCACCGACAGGAGCATGTCCTGATTGCGCCGGGAAATCTGCGTGCGGGATTCGTGCACGATGGTGCGCAGTTCCTCTTTGCTGAGCGCGCTGCTGATGGTGACATCGGCTTTGATGCCCACCATCCGCATCAGTACGCGCGTCACCATATTCAACAACCAGACCAGCGGCATCATCAGGATTTGCAGCGGCGCCAGCAGGAAGCTGCTCGGGTAGGCGACTTTCTCCGGGTAAAGCGCGGCGATGGTCTTAGGCAGCACTTCAGCAAACACCAGTACCACAAACGTCAGCACGCCGGTGGCGATAGCGACCCCGGCGTTGCCGTACAGGCGCATACCGACGATGGTGCCCAGAGCAGAGGCAAGAATATTGACGAGGTTGTTACCGATGAGCACCAGGCTTATCAGTTGATCCGGCTTGCGGAGCAGTTTTTCAACGCGACGTGCGGCACGGTTACCCTGCTTGGCACGATGACGTAACCGGTAGCGGTTTAAGGTCATCATGCCGGTTTCCGAGCCGGAGAAATAGGCGGAGATGACCACCATGACGATCAGGATAACGATCAGCGTGGTGGTAGAGATGTGTTCCAGGGGGAACTCCTTTGTTTCTTAGCCAGCAAATTGCTGTATGAAGCGGCTGCCAAAATAGGCAAGGGTGAGAATGCCCGCCCCCGCGACGTTGAACCAGACCACGCGGCGACCGCGCCAGCCTTCATGATAATGGCCCCATAACAGGACAATATAGACAAACCACGCGATGATGGAGAGCACCGCTTTATCGATATTCTCCACGCTGAACAGGTTCTTCATGTAGAACAGGCCTGTGCAGAGCGTGAGCGTCAGCAGCACCACCCCGACCTGGGTGATGTGGAACATCTTACGCTCAATGACCATCAACGGCGGCATTTCATGGTTAAACGCCAGCTTTTTGTTTTTCAACTGGTAGTCAATCCAGGCGAGCTGCATGGCGTAAAGCGCCGCGATGATCAACGTCGCGTAGGCAAACAGCGACAGGCCGATATGCACCAGCATCCCCGGGGTCGCTTCCAGATGCGTAATGAATTCATTGGGCATAAAGGTGGCTAAGGCCAGATTGATCAGCGCGAAGGTATAAACAATCGGTAGCAGCAGCCAGCCGCGATTTTTAGACGCCACGATGGTCATTACCGTACAGATCATCAAACTGACCAGCGAGCCGACGTTGAGGACGCTCAGGTTTTGCACGCTGCCGTCGCCCGGGATGATACGTGATTCCAGCGCAAACGCGTGGCTTATCAGTGCGATCACCGCGGAAAGAATAGCCATGCGCCGCCAGCCGCTGTTTTTTTGCAGCAGTCCGGGAACGATCAGCGCGAGGCTGACAGAGTAGGCAACAAGGGCGATCAGTGCGAAAACAGGCATATAGGCATCGACAGTTGTCTTAATAAGAAAGAGAAGCAGTATAACGTTACGTGACGCCTGCTCCAACCGTTGCATAACAACAAAGACGCCTTCATGTTATACTCCGGCAAAATTCTGTGTATGTGTCGCTCAATGCGGCCCAACGTTTCTACTCAGGCGAGAGACAATGTTTGATAATTTAACCGATCGTTTGTCGCGCACGCTGCGCAACATCAGCGGCCGCGGACGCCTTACTGAAGAGAACATCAAGGAAACGCTGCGCGAAGTGCGCATGGCGCTGCTGGAAGCAGACGTCGCGTTGCCGGTTGTTCGTGATTTTATCAACCGCGTTAAAGAGAAGGCGGTTGGTCATGAAGTTAACAAGAGCCTGACCCCGGGTCAGGAGTTCGTCAAAATCGTTCGTAACGAACTGGTTTCGGCGATGGGCGAAGAGAACCAGGTGCTTAACCTGGCGGCTCAGCCACCAGCCGTGGTGCTGATGGCGGGCCTGCAGGGGGCGGGTAAAACGACCAGCGTCGGTAAGCTGGGTAAATTCCTGCGTGAGAAGCACAAGAAAAAAGTGCTGGTGGTCTCTGCGGACGTCTATCGCCCGGCGGCGATCAAACAGCTGGAAACCCTGGCCGAGCAGGTTGGTGTGGATTTCTTCCCGTCAGACGTGGCCCAGAAGCCTGTCGACATCGTTAACGCCGCGCTGAAAGAGGCGAAGCTGAAATTCTACGACGTGCTGCTGGTGGATACCGCCGGTCGTCTGCACGTTGACGAAGCGATGATGGATGAGATCAAGCAGGTGCATGCCTCTATCAACCCGGTAGAGACCCTGTTTGTTGTCGACGCCATGACCGGTCAGGATGCGGCGAATACCGCGAAAGCGTTTAACGAAGCGCTGCCGTTAACCGGCGTGGTGCTGACCAAAGTGGACGGCGACGCCCGCGGCGGTGCGGCGCTCTCGATTCGCCATATCACCGGTAAGCCGATTAAATTCCTTGGCGTGGGCGAGAAAACCGAAGCGCTGGAGCCGTTCCACCCGGATCGTATTGCCTCCCGTATCCTCGGCATGGGCGACGTGCTGTCGCTGATTGAAGATATCGAGAGCAAGGTTGACCGTGCGCAGGCGGAAAAACTCGCCAGCAAGCTGAAAAAAGGCGACGGTTTCGATCTGACCGACTTCCTTGAGCAGTTGCGCCAGATGAAAAACATGGGCGGCATGGCCAGCCTGATGGGCAAACTGCCGGGCATGGGGCAGATCCCAGACAACGTGAAAGCGCAGATGGATGACAAAGTGCTGGTGCGTATGGAGGCGATCATCAACTCGATGACGTTGAAAGAACGCGCTAACCCGGACATCATCAAAGGTTCCCGCAAACGCCGTATCGCAGCCGGTTGCGGCATGCAGGTGCAGGACGTTAACCGCCTTCTGAAACAGTTCGACGACATGCAGCGCATGATGAAGAAAATGAAGAAAGGCGGCATGGCGAAGATGATGCGCGGGATGAAAGGCATGATGCCACCCGGCTTTCCTGGGCGATAATCGCTTTTGAGATTGCTTTTTGCCCGAAAATGAGTAAAATTTTCGGGCTTTTAATATGACACCCGGGCTCCGTTCCTCGATGGGGCCCGGTTGTTTTATTCACACAAGAGGATGTTATGGTAACTATTCGTTTAGCTCGTCACGGCGCTAAAAAGCGTCCGTTCTACCAGGTTGTTGTCACTGACAGCCGTAATGCACGCAACGGTCGCTTCATCGAGCGCGTTGGTTTCTTCAACCCACTGGCCGCTGGCGCAGAAGAAGAAACTCGTCTGGATCTGGATCGTATCGCTCACTGGGTTGGCCAGGGCGCTACTGTTTCCGATCGCGTTGCTACGCTGATCAAAGCAGCAAACAAAGCAGCTTAATCTGTCACGGTGGTCATGATGAGCAATAAAGCACCTGTTGAACCGATCGTATTGGGAAAAATGGGTTCTTGCTACGGTATCCGTGGTTGGCTCAGAGTGTTTTCCTCCACTGAAGACGCTGATAGCATTTTTGATTACCAGCCCTGGTTTATCCAGAAAGCCGGTAAGTGGGAAGAGGTCGAGCTGGAAAGCTGGCGTCACCACAATCAGGACATCATCATCAAGCTGAAAGGCATTGACGATCGTGATGCCGCGAATGCGCTGACTAATTGTGAAATTGTCGTGGATTCGTCGCAGTTGCCGCAGCTGGAAGAGGGCGACTACTACTGGAAAGACCTTATGGGTTGCCAGGTAGTCACTACCGAAGGCTATAGCCTGGGAAAAGTCATCGATATGATGGAAACCGGGTCAAATGACGTTCTCGTCATTAAGGCAAACCTGAAAGATGCATTTGGCATCAAGGAGCGGTTGGTCCCGTTCCTCGATGGACAGGTTATCAAGAAAGTCGATCTCACTACTCAAACCATTGAAGTAGATTGGGATCCTGGTTTTTAAATTCTCCGGATAAACGGTAAAAGACGGCGCTATGTGGATTGGCATAATTAGCCTGTTTCCTGAAATGTTCCGCGCGATTACCGATTACGGGGTAACTGGCCGGGCAGTAAAGAATGGCCTGCTGAGCATCCAGAGCTGGAGTCCTCGTGACTTCACGCATGACCGGCACCGTACCGTGGACGATCGTCCTTACGGCGGCGGACCGGGGATGTTGATGATGGTACAACCCTTGCGGGATGCCATTCACACAGCAAAAGCCGCGGCAGGTGAAGGCGCAAAGGTGATTTATCTGTCACCTCAGGGACGCAAGCTTGATCAAGCGGGCGTGAGCGAACTGGCGACGAATCAAAAGCTGATTCTAGTCTGTGGTCGCTACGAAGGGATAGATGAGCGCGTAATTCAAACCGAGATTGACGAAGAATGGTCTATCGGCGATTACGTTCTCAGCGGTGGTGAGTTACCAGCGATGACGCTGATTGACTCCGTTGCCCGGTTCATTCCGGGTGTACTGGGCCATGAAGCTTCGGCAACGGAAGATTCCTTTGCCGATGGGTTGCTGGACTGCCCACACTATACTCGTCCTGAAGTGTTAGAAGGGATGGAAGTCCCGGCGGTGTTACTGTCTGGAAACCATGCCGAGATACGTCGCTGGCGTTTGAAGCAGTCGCTGGGCCGAACCTGGCTTAGAAGACCTGAACTTCTGGAAAACCTGGCTCTGACTGAAGAGCAAGCAAAGTTGCTGGCCGAGTTCAAAACTGAACACGCGAACCAGCAGCATGAACATGATGGGAAGGCGTAATACGCTCCCGAATATCAGTTTACCCAGGATAAGAGATTAAATTATGAGCAACATTATTAAGCAACTTGAACAAGAGCAGATGAAGCAGGACGTACCTTCCTTCCGTCCAGGTGACACCGTGGAAGTGAAAGTATGGGTTGTTGAAGGTTCCAAAAAACGTCTGCAGGCATTCGAGGGCGTGGTTATCGCTATTCGTAACCGCGGTCTGCACTCTGCATTCACTGTTCGTAAAATTTCCAACGGCGAAGGCGTTGAGCGTGTCTTCCAGACTCACTCTCCGGTAGTTGACAGCATTGCTGTTAAACGTCGTGGTGCTGTACGTAAAGCTAAACTGTACTACCTGCGTGAGCGTACTGGTAAGTCTGCTCGTATTAAAGAGCGTCTGAACTAAGATTCGCTTAAGCGACATCCTGTTAGAAAGGGCTGGCCGAAAGGCCGGCCCTTTTTTTTATCGCATCGCAC
>NZ_JTLF01000166.1:0-11243 GCF_000798855.1 Enterobacter sp. ZOR0014
GGAATAGTTCAGGATGAAATGAGGTCTTAATATAATATTATATTTAAAAAAACAGGATTAATTCTACCAGGATTTATATATCTCTATTATTCCAGAATTATATTTTCAGAGTAAATTTATATTTACCGATCAAAAAATAGCCCCACAATCATAGATTTATGGGGCTATTTCACTTCAATATATAAAATTATTCAACCGTGACCGATTTCGCCAGGTTACGCGGCTGGTCAACGTCAGTGCCTTTGATCAGCGCCACGTGATAAGCCAACAGCTGCAGCGGAACAGTGTAGAAGATCGGTGCAATCACCTCTTCGACATGCGGCATTTCGATGATGTGCATATTGTCGCTGCTGGCAAAACCGGCATCTTTATCAGCGAAGACGTACAGGACACCGCCGCGAGCGCGCACTTCTTCGATGTTGGATTTCAGTTTTTCCAGCAGTTCGTTGTTTGGTGCAACAACGATGACCGGCATATCCGCATCAATCAGCGCCAGAGGGCCGTGTTTCAGCTCGCCTGCCGCATAAGCTTCAGCGTGAATGTAGGAGATCTCTTTCAGCTTCAGCGCGCCTTCCAGCGCGATCGGATACTGATCGCCACGGCCCAGGAACAGGGCGTGATGTTTGTCAGAGAAATCTTCCGCCAGCGCTTCAATACGTTTGTCCTGAGACAGCATCTGCTCAATACGGCTCGGCAGCGCCTGCAGCCCGTGAACGATGTCGTGCTCAACGGAAGCATCTTCACCTTTCAGGCGCGCCAGCTTCGCCACCAGCATCAGCAGAACCGTCAACTGAGTGGTAAACGCTTTAGTAGAGGCGACGCCAATTTCGGTGCCCGCTTTGGTCATCAGCGCCAGATCGGACTCGCGCACCAGTGAAGAACCTGGAACGTTACAGATGGCCAGAGAGCCCAGGTAACCCAGCTCTTTAGAAAGACGCAGCGCTGCCAGGGTATCTGCCGTTTCACCGGACTGAGACAAAGTGATCATCAGGCTGTTGCGACGCACAGCGGATTTGCGATAGCGGAATTCAGACGCGATTTCCACGTCGCACGGCACACCCGCCAGGGATTCAAACCAGTAGCGAGAGACCATACCGGAGTTGTAGGAGGTGCCACAGGCGACGATCTGAATATGCTCAACCTTGCCGAGCAGTTCATTGGCATTGGCACCCAGTTCGCTCAGATCCACCTCGCCGTGGCTAATGCGCCCGGTCAGGGTGTTTTTGATCGCGTTTGGCTGCTCGTAAATCTCTTTCTGCATGTAATGACGGTACGCGCCTTTGTCGCCCGCATCGTACTGCAGATTCGATTCGATCTCCTGACGCTTAACCTGCTCGCCTTTGGTATCGAAAACGGTCACGCTGCGGCGAGTCACTTCCGCGATATCTCCCTCTTCCAGGAAGATAAAGCGGCGGGTCACCGGCAGAAGTGCCAGCTGATCGGAGGCGATGAAGTTTTCCCCCATCCCCAGACCGATAACCATTGGGCTACCGGAACGCGCGGCCAGCAGCGTGGACGGGTCGCGGGAATCCATGATTACCGTACCGTATGCACCGCGCAGCTGAGGAATAGCGCGCAGTACCGCTTCACGGAGCGTGCCGCCCTGTGCCAGCTCCCAGTGCACCAGGTGAGCAATCACTTCGGTGTCGGTTTCAGAGACAAAGGTATAACCGCGCGCTTTCAGTTCTTCGCGCAGGGGTTCGTGGTTTTCGATAATGCCGTTATGGACGACCACGATGTGTTCAGACACATGCGGGTGGGCGTTACCTTCGGATGGTTCACCGTGCGTCGCCCAGCGGGTGTGCGCAATACCCGTCCCGCCGTGCAGCGGATGTTCTTCCGCAGCCTGGGCCAGCATCTGCACTTTACCCAGGCGGCGCAGACGGGTCATATGACCTTCTGCATCTACGACAGCCAGACCGGCAGAGTCGTAACCAC
Source organism: Enterobacter sp. ZOR0014 (assembly GCF_000798855.1). Taxonomy (NCBI): domain Bacteria; kingdom Pseudomonadati; phylum Pseudomonadota; class Gammaproteobacteria; order Enterobacterales; family Enterobacteriaceae; genus Enterobacter; species Enterobacter sp. ZOR0014. The sequence goes on from NZ_JTLF01000166.1 coordinate 1,939, forward strand.
GGTATTCCAGACGACGTAAACCTTCGAGAAGGATTTCAGCAATATCACGCTGCGCAACTGCGCCAACAATTCCACACATATTTTAGATTCCGAATTTAGGCATGATGCCTGCGTTGTCGCTGACCTGTATTTGCCCTTTCCGGGCACCCCGAGCCTTGTAGAGAGTGGGGTTATAGTTATGGGTACTGCTTGTGGGGGGAGATATATATTTATCTCCTCACCCGGGTTTGCCTGATGACGGCTACGCCTTATCAGGCCTACTCAATGGTAGGGCGGGTAAGCGTAGCGCCACCCGCCTTGTTGTTACTTCTTCTTCACCGGGCGTTTCCAGCCCTGCTTGTGCACCTGCGGCACGCGGCTTAACACTAACTCGTTATCCGCCACGTCACGCGTCACGGTCGTCCCGGCGGCAATGGTCACGCCGTTACCTACGGTGACAGGCGCCACCAGCTGCGTGTCAGAACCCACAAACACGTCGTCGCCGATAATGGTTTTGAACTTGTTGGCACCGTCATAGTTACAGGTAATGGTTCCTGCACCAATATTCACGTTGTCGCCAATTTCTGCGTCACCCAGATAGGTCAGATGACCGGCTTTCGAGCCTTTCCCCAGACGCGCTTTTTTCATTTCCACGAAGTTGCCTACGTGAGCGCCTTCCAGCAGCTCAGCACCTGGACGCAGACGCGCAAACGGACCGATAGTACACGCCGCGTCCAGATGAGCATCTTCAACCACGCTGTACGGGCTAATTTCGCAGTCGTCACCGATGACGCTGTTTTTGATAACACAGCCGGCGCCAATTTTGACGCGGTTGCCAAGCTGAACGTTGCCTTCAAGGATAACGTTAGTATCAATCTCAACATCTCGCCCGTGCGACAAGGTCCCGCGCAGATCGAAACGCGCTGGATCGCGCAGCATTACGCCGGCCAGCAGCAGCTTTTCGGCCTGCTCAGACTGATAAATGCGCTCGAGACGAGAAAGCTGCAGACGGTTATTCACGCCGTCCGTTTCACTGATGCGCGCCGGATGAACGGCGGCAATTTCACGCCCTTCGTGGTACGCCATCGCAATGATATCGGTGATGTAGTACTCACCCTGCGCGTTGTTGTTATTGAGCTTCGACAGCCAGCGCTTCATATCTGCGCCATTGGCAATCAGGATACCGGTGTTGATCTCCTGAATCTGACGCTGTTCATCGCTGGCGTCTTTGTGTTCAACGATACCCGTTACGTGGCCGTTCTCACGTGTGATACGGCCATAGCCCGTTGGGTCGTCCAGCACGACGGTTAATAAACCGATGCCGCCCTGCGGTTTGGCTGCACGCAGGCGAGTCAGCGTCTCGACGGAGATCAGCGGGACGTCTCCGTAGAGCATCAGGATGTCTTCGTCATCGGCAAAGAAAGGGGCGGCCTGCTGCATTGCATGGCCAGTACCCAGCTGTTCAGCCTGGAGCACCCAGTTGAGCGCGTCATCGCTCAGCGCCTTTTTAAGCAGATCGCCACCGTGTCCATAAACCAGATGGACCTGGCGGGCCCCCAGTTCATTCGCTGCATCAATGACATGCTGCACCATTGGCTTTCCTGCCAGACGGTGAAGCACTTTAGGCAGATCGGAATACATGCGGGTACCTTTGCCAGCGGCAAGGATCACCACGCTCATCGCACTGTTTGACATACGCATCCTGACGGTAATTTAAGTGAGAAGTAAAAACGTTTGATGCTTAAAATTCTACATCTTTTTCATCATGAATTAAGGCACAAAAAAAAAGCCAGCCTGGTATACAGACTGGCTTTTGAGCTTTTCAAGCCGGTGTTACATCGCTTTTTTGGTCAACTCGATAACGCGCAGTTTCGCGATCGCTTTGGCCAGCTCCGCAGACGCCTGAGCGTAATCCACGTCACCATGAGAGCTGCTAATGTGCTCTTCAGCCTTACGCTTCGATTCCAGGGCTCGTGCTTCGTCGAGATCCTGGCCACGAATAGCGGTATCGGCCAGAACGGTCACACTGCCAGGCTGCACTTCAAGAATGCCGCCGGACAGATAGATAAACTCTTCATGACCGAACTGTTTAACGATGCGGATCATACCAGGCTTAATGGCGGTGAGCAGCGGTGCGTGACCCGGGAAAATACCCAGTTCACCTTCACTACCCGTTACCTGGATTTTCTCGACCAGACCAGAGAACATTTGTTGCTCTGCGCTGACGACATCCAGGTGGTAAGTCATTGCCATATCACCCTCCGATTAAGGCGTTAAAGTTTTTTGGCTTTTTCCACTGCTTCTTCGATGGAACCAACCATGTAGAACGCCTGCTCTGGCAGGTGATCGTATTCGCCTTCCATGATGCCTTTAAAGCCACGGATGGTGTCTTTCAGGGAAACGTATTTACCCGGAGAACCGGTGAATACTTCCGCAACGAAGAACGGCTGGGACAGGAAGCGCTGGATCTTACGCGCACGTGCTACCACCAGTTTGTCTTCTTCAGACAGCTCATCCATACCCAGGATGGCGATGATGTCTTTCAGTTCCTGGTAACGCTGCAGCAGGGACTGTACGCCACGCGCGGTGTCGTAGTGTTCCTGACCCACAACCAGTGGATCCAGCTGACGGCTGGTGGAGTCCAGCGGGTCAACGGCCGGGTAGATACCCAGAGACGCGATCTGACGGCTCAGTACCACGGTTGCATCTAAGTGCGCAAAGGTGGTGGCTGGTGATGGGTCAGTCAAGTCATCCGCAGGTACGTATACCGCCTGAACGGAGGTGATAGAACCGGTTTTGGTAGAGGTGATACGTTCCTGAAGAACACCCATCTCTTCCGCCAGCGTAGGCTGATAACCTACCGCTGAAGGCATACGACCCAGCAGTGCAGATACTTCAGTACCGGCCAGGGTGTAACGATAGATGTTATCAACGAACAGCAGAACGTCACGGCCTTCGTCACGGAACTTCTCAGCCATCGTCAGACCAGTCAGCGCAACGCGCAGACGGTTTCCAGGTGGCTCGTTCATCTGGCCGTAAACCAGGGATACTTTGTCCAGAACGTTGGAGTCGGTCATTTCGTGGTAGAAGTCGTTACCCTCACGAGTACGTTCACCTACGCCCGCAAACACAGAGTAACCGGAGTGCTCGATCGCGATGTTACGGATCAGCTCCATCATGTTTACGGTTTTACCTACACCCGCACCACCGAACAGACCAACTTTACCGCCCTTCGCAAACGGACACATCAGGTCGATAACTTTGATGCCGGTTTCCAGCAGTTCCTGAGAGCTTGACAGCTCTTCGTAGGAAGGTGCCGCGCGGTGGATAGCCCAACGCTCTTCTTCACCGATGTCGCCTTTCATGTCGATTGGCTGACCCAATACGTTCATGATACGACCCAGTGTTGCTTTACCTACAGGCACTTCGATCGGGTGCTCAAGGTCTTTCACTTCCAGACCACGACGCAGACCGTCGGAAGAACCCATCGCGATGGTACGCACGATACCGCCGCCGAGCTGCTGCTGAACTTCCAGCACCAGGCTCTCGTTACCATTCTGTACCTCAAGCGCGTCGTACACGCGTGGTACGGCGTCCTGAGGGAACTCGACGTCCACCACGGCGCCGATTACCTGGACAATCTTTCCAGTAGCCATCTTGAATCCTCTACGTAATTCGTAAACCTGGTTAAACCGCGGCGGCCCCCGAGACAATCTCGGTGAGTTCCTGAGTAATGCTGGCCTGACGAGCTTTGTTGTAAACCAACTGCAGCTCTTTAATCAGGCTGCCGCCATTATCGGTCGCGGCTTTCATCGCCACCATTCGTGCGGCCTGCTCGCTGGCCAGGTTTTCTACAACGCCCTGATAAACCTGAGATTCAACGTAACGACGCAGCAGGGTATCCAGCAGCGGTTTCGGATCGGGTTCATACAGGTAATCCCAGGCTTTCTGCTTCAACTCGTCATCTTCTGATGCCGGTAAAGGCAGCATCTGAGTGATCGTAGGCACCTGAGACATGGTGTTAATAAATTTGTTGCTGACAACGTACAGTCTGTCCAGACGGCCTTCATCATAGGCCTGCAACATCACTTTAACCGGGCCGATCAGTTCGGACAGGGACGGGTTATCACCCATACCGGTCACCTGAGCGACAATGTTGCCACCAACGGAGTTAAAGAAAGAGACGCCTTTAGAGCCAATCAGTGCCAGATCGCACTGAACGCCTTTATCGGACCAGCCTTTCATATCCGCCAGCAGTTTTTTGAACAGGTTAATGTTCAAGCCGCCACACAGACCACGGTCAGTCGACACTACCAGGTAGCCCACGCGCTTAACGTCGCGTTCTTCCAGGTAAGGGTGCTTGTATTCCAGATTACCGTTTGCAAGGTGACCAATCACTTTGCGCATGGTCTCTGCATAAGGACGGCTGGCCGCCATGCGATCCTGCGATTTACGCATTTTGGAAGCGGCGACCATCTCCATCGCTTTAGTGATCTTTTGCGTGTTCTGGACGCTTGCGATCTTACTACGTATCTCTTTTGCGCCGGCCATGAGCTTCTCCTCAATGCCAGGCGGCTTGTCCTGAGACAAGCCGCCGGACGATTACCAGGATTGGGTTGCTTTGAAGGAATCGAGGATAGCTTTCAGCTTGCCTTCGATTTCGTCGTTATAGCCACCGGTCTGGTTGATCTCTTGCATCAGCGGAGCGTGATCACGGTCGACGTAAGCCAGCAGAGCGGCTTCGAAGCTACCGATTTTCGCCAGTTCCACATCTTCGAGGTAACCGCGTTCAGCCGCGAACAGTACCAGGCCCTGCTGAGCAACAGACATTGGTGCGTACTGTTTCTGCTTCAGCAGCTCGGTCACTTTCTGACCGTGGCTCAGCTGTTTACGGGTTGCTTCGTCCAGATCGGATGCGAACTGAGAGAACGCAGCCAGTTCACGATACTGTGCCAGCGCGGTACGGATACCACCGGACAGTTTCTTGATGATCTTGGTCTGAGCAGCACCACCAACACGGGATACGGAGATACCCGGGTTAACCGCCGGACGAATACCGGAGTTAAACAGGTTGGTTTCCAGGAAGATCTGACCATCGGTAATGGAGATTACGTTGGTCGGAACGAACGCAGAAACGTCACCCGCCTGGGTTTCAATGATCGGCAGTGCGGTCAGAGAGCCCGTTTTACCCTTCACTTCACCTTTGGTGAAGTTCTCGACGTATTCCGCGTTAACGCGGGAAGCACGCTCCAGCAGACGAGAGTGGAGGTAGAATACGTCGCCCGGGAATGCTTCACGTCCTGGTGGACGACGGAGCAGCAGGGAAACCTGACGATAAGCAACAGCCTGTTTAGACAGGTCATCGTAAACGATCAGTGCATCTTCACCGCGGTCACGGAAGTATTCGCCCATTGCGCAACCCGCGTATGGCGCCAGGTATTGCAGTGCAGCAGATTCAGAAGCGGTAGCCACAACCACGATGGTGTTAGACAGCGCGCCGTGCTCTTCCAGTTTACGAACCACGTTAGAAATGGTGGACGCTTTCTGGCCGATAGCCACGTACACACATTTGATGCCGGAGTCACGCTGGTTGATGATGGCGTCGATTGCCATCGCGGTTTTACCGGTCTGACGGTCGCCGATGATCAGTTCACGCTGACCACGACCGATTGGGATCATGGCGTCAACAGACTTATAGCCTGTCTGAACAGGCTGATCGACGGACTGACGATCGATAACGCCTGGTGCGATAACTTCGATTGGAGAGAAGCCATCGTGCTCAACCGGACCTTTACCGTCGATTGGCGCACCCAGGGTGTTAACAACGCGGCCCAGCAGGCCACGGCCAACCGGCACTTCCAGAATACGGCCAGTACACTTAACCTTCATGCCTTCGGCGAGGTCAGCGTATGGACCCATCACAACCGCACCTACGGAGTCGCGCTCCAGGTTCAGTGCGATAGCGTAACGGTTACCCGGCAGGGAAATCATCTCACCCTGCATACAATCGGCCAGGCCGTGGATGCGGATAACACCGTCACTTACAGAAACAATAGTACCTTCATTGTGAGCTTCGCTCACAACATTGAACTGAGCAATGCGCTGCTTGATCAGTTCGCTGATTTCGGTGGAATTCAGTTGCATGCTCCAGTCCCCTTAAGACTGCAAGACGTCTGCAAGGCGTTCAAGACGGCCGCGTACGCTGCCATCAATGACCATATCACCCGAGCGGATGATTACGCCTGCCATTACAGACTTATCGATTTTGCAATTCAGCTTAACTTTGCGTGACAGACGTTTTTCCATCGCGGCGGTGATTTTCGCAAGCTGTTCATCACTCAGTTCAGTCGCTGAAGTCACTTCGACTTCAGCTGTTGCTTCACTAAGGGCACGTAAGTGCTCAAACTGCTCGAGAACATCCGGGAGCACACGGAGACGACCATTTTCTGCCATCACCTTAATCAGGTTCTGGCCGTTGGCATCCAGTTGCTCTCCGCACACGGCGATAAACGACGCGGCGAGAGTTTCAGGCGCTAACGCACCGGAAAGCAACTCGGCCATTTGTTCGTTTTTCGTCACCTCAGCGGCAAACGCCAGCATATTCTGCCAGCGATCGACATTTTGGTGTTCGATAGCAAAGTCAAAAGCTGCTTTGGCGTAGGGGCGAGCTACCGTAACAAATTCAGACATCAGCCCCTCCCTCCTTACAGTTCAGCGACAAGTTTGTCCACGATGTCGCTGTTAGCAGCTTCATCCACGGAACGTTCGATGATCTTCTCGGCGCCAGCAACAGCCAGAATCGCAACCTGCTTACGCAGTTCTTCACGAGCACGTTTACGCTCAGCTTCAATTTCAGCCTGAGCCTGTGTCACGATCTTAGTACGTTCCTGTTCTGCTTCAGCTTTGGCTTCGTCCAGGATCTGCGAACGGCGTTTGTTAGCCTGTTCGATGATGACCTGAGCTTCCGCTTTCGCTTTTTTCAGCTGGTCTGTCGCGTTGGCCTGTGCAAGGTCCAAATCTTTCTTAGCGCGTTCTGCAGAAGCCAGACCGTCAGCAATTTCTTTCTGACGTTTTTCGATGGCAGCCATTAAAGGCGGCCATACATACTTCATGCAGAACCAGACAAAGAGAATAAACGCGATGGCCTGGCCGAGGATTGTTGCGTTCATGTTCACAGCACAATACCTCTTAAATTTCTGTGGCTTGGGGTTTTAAAACAACTACTACGCGACAGCAAACATCACGTACAGACCCAGACCTACAGCGATCATTGGGATAGCATCCACCAGACCCATAACGATAAAGAACTGAGTACGCAGCAGAGGAATCAGATCAGGTTGACGCGCTGCGCCTTCCAGGAATTTGCCCCCGAGGATGCCGATACCGATCGCAGCACCGATAGCCGCCAGACCCATCATCACAGCGGCAGCCATGTACAGCAGATCCATATTCAGGTTTTCCATGACAGTCTCCAGTTTGTTTCAATTAAAACGTAGTAGTGTTGGTAAAAAATCAGTGCTCTTCAGACGCCATCGACAGATAGACGATCGTCAGAACCATGAAGATAAAGGCTTGCAGCGTAATGATCAGGATGTGGAAAATGGCCCATGGCACATTCAGAATCCACTGTGACCACCACGGCAGAAGACCCGCGATCAGAATGAAAATCAGCTCACCCGCATACATGTTGCCGAACAGTCGCAGACCCAGTGAAACAGGTTTGGACAGCAGGCTAACGCCTTCCAGGATCAGGTTGACCGGAATAAACGCCCAGTGGTTGAACGGCTGCAAGGTAAGCTCTTTCACAAAGCCGCTTACGCCTTTCATTTTGATGCTGTAGAAAAGAATCAGGATAAACACGCCCAGCGCCATCGACAGAGTGATGTTCACGTCCGCAGACGGTACAACACGCAGTGCAGGCAGGCCGAAGATGTGCTCGCCGATGAACGGCAGCAGGTCAATTGGCAGCAGGTCCATCAGGTTCATCAGGAAGACCCAAACGAACACGGTCAAGGCCAGCGGAGCAATCAGCTTGCTCTTACCATGGTACATGTCTTTCACGCTGCCATGGACGAAGCCGATGATCATTTCAACGAATGTCTGGAATTTCCCTGGAACACCGCTGGTCGCCTTTTTAGCAACGCTGCGGAACATGGCCAGGAACAGAAGACCCAATACCACCGAGAAGAACATGGAGTCGATGTTGATCGTCCAGAAGGTGGCCGGGGGGTTATGCGGATCCACCAGCGAGAATGTACGCAGGTCCAGCTGAAGGTTATTCAGATGGTGACCTATGTAATCCTGCGGCGTCATATTTTCTGAAGCCATGATGCCTTTTACCCTTTGTTATTGATTACAGCTGGAGCCAGAACTTGTACCACCAGCACCAAAACCCACGTTGCTATCAGCGGCATGAAGACCACTTTCAAAACCGCCAGCGCCATCACCAGTAAAGCAAAGGTCAGCAACACCTTACACACTTCGCCAAGAGCGAAGGACCAGGCCACGCGGCCTTTGGCGGGTGTATGCGCCTGATGACGCCAGGCAAAAATCATAAACAACACGTTTGGCAGCACAACTGCCAAACCCCCGCACACGGCGGAGATGCCCCAGAAGGGGTCTTTGAGGCTAAACAGCAGTCCACTTGCTATCACAGCCAGAAACTGAATGAACAGAAGCTTACGAGCAACGTTTCTACTCAAGAGCGACACAGACATCACGTTTTTACTCCTGCTCCCTTCGAGGTATGCCGCGTGTCGTATAAAACGTCCTTTAAGGCTCAGAGTCAAGCATCAAAAAGCGGACAAATTATACGGTGCGTACCCGTGATTTCAAACATTAAGTAGCGAAAAGGTGAATAAATGTTTAAATATTTTTCCCCACCGCTATTTTTCAACTTTCGCTGAAAGCATCGACCTTCGAGCAAAACTGCAAACAGCGCGAAAACGTTGACTACAAAGCGTGCACGAGATCACAAAACACACATTTGCGATAAGGTTGTATTTATCAAAGCCGTAAATCGCACAGGAGTATCTTTCTGAAATCAAAGATAAAATATCGCAACTATTTTCAAAACAGCCCCGTACACAATAAAAACCTTTTATTGACATTCTTAATAAATAATTAACATCGCACTCTGATTACAGTCTCCCACTTTTAGCAGACTGATATTTTCATAGTTGACTATCTTCACGGTGAATAATAGGCGCAACGTTAACCATAAGAAAAACCATGGTAAAAAAGAGGTTAAATGCTAACGGGTAAATCCATGTGAGTTGTGCTGTTTTTTAACATCACCAGAACAGCACAAATTCCACATTTTTTAT
>NZ_JTLF01000120.1:0-50412 GCF_000798855.1 Enterobacter sp. ZOR0014
ACAAGTGTTCACTATGTCCCCGGACTGTACACCCACAGGGAGAGGGTCGGGGTGAGGGCATCAGGCCGCACCCATGCTGCCTTTACGCTTTAGGGTGATGCACCCGGTGGGTCAGCCCGCGCAGAAAATTACGCAGAAACTGATCGCCGCACTCGCGGTAGTTTTTGTGGTCCGGCGCGCGCATCATGGCAGTCACTTCCGGCACGGATACGCGGTATTTTTGCTCTGTCATGATCGCCACAATATCGTCCGTTTTCAGCGAGAACGCGATGCGCAGCTTTTTCAGTACCGTGTTGTTGTTCACGCGACGCTCCAGCGCCAGCTCCGGGGCGGACTCATCTTTGCCACGCTTGTCATAAATCAGACCGTTCAGGAAACCCGACAAAATGATGTCGGGGCAGCGCACGAAGCCCTCTTCATCCTCTTTGGTCATCCAGGTGTCAAAGCCTGCAGACGTGGATTCCATGTCGGACAGTGCAAGAATGCGCACCATGTCGTTGTTGTTTGCTTTCAGGGTGTAGCGCAGGCTACGGAGAATATCGTTACTGAGCATAGAGCCTTCGAATGTCGATGTTGCAATGGCGCGCAGTGTACCAGCTTTACAGGCCAATCGCCTCTTTCAAACTTTTCAGATAGCGGCGGCTGACGGGAACAGTCTGCCCGGCGCGCAGGACCAGCTCGGCCTGGCCGTTGTCTTCCAGGCGGATCTCTTTCAGATGCGCCATGTTCACCAGATACTGACGATGACAGCGGATCAGCGGCGTGCGGCTCTCCAGCGTGCGCAGAGTCAGTTCGGTAAACCCTTCATTTCCCTCTGCACTGGTGACAAACACGCCGCTCAGTCGGCTACTCACGAAGGCCACATCATCCATCTGCAAAAGATAGATTCTGCTATGCCCGGTGCACGGGATAAATTTCAGCGGCTGCTGGTTCTCTGGCAGCAGCGTGACATCCTGGACGGTTCGCTCCTGGCGTAACCGGTTCAGGGTCTTTTCCAGCCGCTTCTCTTCAATCGGCTTGAGTAAATAATCAAACGCGTGCTCCTCAAAAGCCTTAACGGCATACTCGTCGAAGGCCGTCAGAAACACGATGTAGGGACGATGCGCCGGGTCGAGCATACCCACCATCTCCAGCCCGCTGATACGCGGCATTTGAATGTCGAGGAACAGCACGTCAGGGCGCAACTTATGCACGGCACCAATGGCCTCAATGGCGTTCGCACACTCTCCCACAACCTCAATATCTGGCTGCTCCTGCAGCAGAACGCGCAGGTTTTCCCGTGCCAGCGGCTCATCATCCACAATCAGCACTCTTAACATGCGTTTTCCTCCAGCGGCAGTCGAACGGTAATACGGGTAAATCGGTCCGGCTCACAGGCCACGGTAATACCGCAGTCGTCGCCAAAGTGGGCACGCAGACGTTTATCCACCAGGCTCATCCCTAGCCCGCCCGACGTGGAAGGCTGATAAAGCCCGGCATTATCTTCAATATCCAGCACCAGATGATGGTTAAAACGGCTGGCAGCAATCGTGATCTCTCCGATCCCCAGCAGCTGCGAAGTTCCATGTTTGATGGCATTTTCCACGATAGGCTGCAGGGTAAAGGCCGGAAGATGCTGATACGCCAGGTCATCCGGGACGGAAAGCGACACCTGCAGGCGAGACTGGAAACGCGCCTGCTCAATCTGCAGATAGGCGTTCACGTGCTCAATCTCATCGGACAGGGTCACTATCTCTGACGGACGTTTCAGGTTCTTGCGGAAAAAGGTCGACAGAAACTGCACCAGCTGCGCGGCCTGATCGCTGTCGCGGCGGATCACCGCTTTAAGCGTATTCAGGGCATTAAACAGGAAATGCGGATTAACCTGCGCATGCAGGAGCTTAATCTCAGACTGCGTTAACAGGGCTTTCTGCCGTTCATACTGCCCGGCGAGGATTTGCGCTGACAGCAGCTGAGCGATCCCCTCCCCCAGCGTGCGGTTGATGGAGCTGAACAGGCGGTTTTTCGCCTCATACAGCTTGATGGTGCCCATCACCCGCTGATTTTCACCGCGCAGCGGAATGACGAGCGTGGAGCCCAGCTTACACTGCGGATGCAGCGAGCAGCGATAAGGCACTTCGTTACCATCGGCATACACTACTTCGCCGGTTTCAATGGCCCGCAGCGTATAGGTTGAGGAGATAGGTTTGCCCGGCAGATGGTGATCGTCTCCGGTGCCGGTAAACGCCAGCAGCTTTTCGCGATCGGTGATGGCGACCGCGCCGATATCGAGCTCTTTGTAGAGCACCTGCGCCACCTTCATGCTGTTCTCCTCGTTGAACCCCTGGCGCAGGATCCCTTCGGTCGAGGCGGCAACCTTCAACGCCGTGGCAGAAAAGGCCGAGGTGTACTTCTCAAACATGGCGCGTTTATCAAGCAGAATGCGCATAAACAGCGCCGCGCCGACAGTGTTAGTCACCATCATCGGGGCCGCAATACTGCTGACCAGGTGCAGCGCATCGTCATAGGGACGGGCAATCAGCAGGATGATCGCCATCTGCGCCATTTCGGCAACAAAGGTGATCGCCCCGGCAGTGAGCGGGCTAAAGACTTTATCCGGGCGACCACGCTTGATCATGTAGCTGTGTACCAGGCCGCCAAGCAGCCCTTCCACGATCGTAGAGATCATACAGCTGAGCGCCGTCATCCCGCCCATGGAATAACGATGCAGCCCGCCGGTTAACCCCACAAGGCCACCGACGACGGGGCCGCCAAGCAGCCCGCCCATCACCGCGCCGATCGCGCGCGTATTGGCGATAGAATCTTCGATATGAAGACCAAAATAAGTCCCCATTATGCAAAAAATAGAGAAGGTGACGTAGCAGAGCAGCTTATGCGGCAGACGTACGGTGACCTGCATCAGCGGGATAAAAAGACGCGTTTTGCTCATCAGCCAGGCGATGACCAGAAACACGCACATCTGCTGAAGCAACAGCAGCACCAGATTAAACTCGTACATACTCAAAACCGCACACGCTAAAAACGCGTAACATACACTGTTGCAGGTTTGCTTTCTTTGAAGCATCCCAAAAAAGCGCAAAATCGTGTCCGTTATCACACCTTTTTCCGATCATCGCGCATCCTGCGCATTATTTGTTCAAAAATCAATCAATCCTTCCTGGTTCGGCAAAGTGGGTCTACAGTTAAGCTGGGAACGCGTAAGCCAGGGGGCAAATATGGCGCTTTACACGATAGGTGAAGTGGCACTCCTTTGTGATATCAATCCCGTTACCCTACGGGCGTGGCAGCGACGGTATGGATTGCTTAAACCGCAGAGAACGGACGGCGGACATCGCCTGTTCAACGATGCCGATATCGACCGGATCCGCGAAATTAAAAGCTGGATAGACAACGGCGTGCAGGTCGGTAAAGTGAAGTCCTTGCTGAGCCACGACGACCCGGACACGCAGCACCTCTGGCGCGAACAGCAGGAAACCCTGCTGCGGCTCCTGCAGGCGGGTAATGTGCAGCGCCTGCGCGCATGGATCAAAGAGCAGGGCCGCGATTATCCGGCACAGACGCTCATCGCCCATCTTTTCATTCCACTCCGTCGACGCCTGCAATGCCAGCAGTCCACCCTGCAGGCGCTGCTCAGCATGCTCGACGGTGTGCTGATTAACTACATTGCCGTCTGCCTCGCCTCGGCGAAGAACAAGGCCGGAAAAGATGCGCTGGTGGTCGGCTGGAACGTGCACGACACCACCCGCCTGTGGCTGGAAGCGTGGATTGCCACTCAACAGGGCTGGCGCGTGGATGTCCTTGCGCACTCGCTGGCGCAGCTTAAGCCTGAGTTTTTCGACGGCCAGACTCTGCTGGTCTGGTGTGGCGAAGTGCCGTCCGCCACGCAGCAACAGCTGCTGACGGAATGGCGTGAGAATGGGTATCCGGTTTATTCCCTTGGCCCGGATGAGCCATAACGGCATTTAATGGTTCATTAACAGCTGCGCTTCACCGTATAATTGTTCCGTTAACAACAGGAGCACATGATGAAGGCAACCAAACTGGCCGTGATTACCCTTTTTGTCCTGATGGCCGTAAGCGGTATCGGCGGCGTAATGCTGGCAGGGTACTCGTTTATTGTTCGTGGCGGTGTCGGCTGAGGTACATCGCCAGCCGCTCAAAAAGGCGGTCGACGACGATAGCCGCCAGCGCGACCAGCACCGCCCCCTGCACAATATAAGCCGTGTTAAACCCGCTTAAGCCGATAATGATCGGCGTTCCCAGCGTATTGGCCCCCACCGTAGACGCAATGGTCGCCGTCCCGATGTTAATAATCACCGACGTGCGGATCCCGGCAATGATAACCGGTGCTGCAAGCGGCAGTTCCACCTTGCGCAGCCGCTGCCAGCGACTCATCCCCATACCTTCTGCCACGCTTAACACCGATGCCGGGACAGCCGCAATACCCGCCAGCGTGCCCTGCAGAATGGGCAACACCCCGTATAAAATCAGCGCGATAAGCGCAGGCTGCTGACCAAATCCCATGACCGGCACCGCAATGGCCAGCACCGCCACCGGCGGAAACGTCTGTCCAATAGCCGCGATGGTTTCCACCAGGGGACGAAACTCCCGCCCGGCAGGCCGGGTCACCGCGATACCCGCACCTGTGCCCAGCACAATCGCGACAGAACTGGAGATCGCCACCAGCCAGAGATGCGCCACGGCGAGATTAATAAAGCTCTCCTGCTGGTACACCGGGCGCGGCAGCCCAGGGAAAAGTGCGCTGAACAGTACCGCGCTGTGAGGCATCAAAAACAGTAAGGCGACAAACAGCGCTACCAGCCAGAGGAGCGGATCACGCAGAGCCTTCACGCGTCACCTCCCCGGCCAGCAGATCGCGAAAATGTAAGCTTCCGCACGGTGCCCCCCGGGCATCCGAAACGGGTAGCACTTCACACTGGCGCGCCACAAACGCGGAGAGAGCATCCCGCAGGGTCATTTGCGCCTGTAGCGGTTCACCGGCGAGCGACGTATCCTGTCGACGCATATAATCACCGACCGTGCGCAGGGAGAGCAACCTGACGCCCAGCTCGCTGCGGCCAAAAAACTCACGCACAAAGTCGTTCTTCGGGCTGGTCAGCAGCGCGAGCGGCGCGCCCTGCTGCACCACTTCGCCGTGATCCATCAGGACCAGATAGTCGGCCAGGCGCAGAGCTTCATCAATATCGTGCGTCACGAGGACAATCGTCCTTCCGAGAATGCGGTGAATACGGGTCATTTCCGTCTGCAGCGCCCCGCGCGTCACCGGATCCAGCGCACCAAAGGGTTCGTCCATCAGCAACACCTGCGGATTGGCCGCCAGCGCGCGCGCCACGCCCACGCGCTGCTGCTGCCCACCGGAAAGCTGGTGCGGATAGCGGTCGCGCAAGGCAGGCTCTAACCCCAGCAGAGACATCAGTTCCTCCACCCGGTCAGCCGTTTTAGCCCGCGACCATTTCTCCAGCTGCAGCACAGTGGCAATGTTTTGCGCCACCGTCCAGTGGGGAAACAGTCCGATGGACTGAATGGCATAGCCCATCCGACGGCGCAACTCCAGCACCGGCAGACTGCGGATCTCTTCCCCGGCAAAGCGGATCAGCCCACTGTCATGCTCGACCAGACGGTTGATCATCTTCAGCGTGGTGGATTTTCCCGACCCTGACGTACCAATCAGCACGGAAAACGCGCCTTCGGCAAAGTTCAGGTTGAGATGGCTCGCCGCCGGGCGACCCGCAAAGGTTTTACTGACATCATGAAATTCAATCATTGGCGCTTCTCCTGAGCAGCGCGAGCCATAAGGCAAACAGCGCGTCGACAACCACCGCCAGCGCAATCGTGGGCACCACGCCCAGCAACACCAAATCGAGAGCACTGCTCAGCAGCCCCTGGAACACCAGCGCACCAAAGCCACCCGCGCCAATCAGCGCAGCGATCACCGCCATGCCCACGGTCTGAACGGCGACTACCCGCAGGCTGCGCAGCAGCAGGGGTAGCGCCAGCGGGAGCTGTATCTTCCAGAAACACTGCCGCGCGCTCATCCCCATGGCATGGGCGCTTTCCAGCACATCCGGCGCGACCTGGCTTAACCCCGCGACCACACCGCGCACCAGCGGCAACAGTGCATAGAGCACCAGCGCGATAAGCGCCGGGGTTAATCCCGTTCCGGCGATGCCTGCCGCGCCCAGCACCGGAAACGACTTCACCAGCCCGGCCAGCGGGGCAATCAGCAGGCCAAACAGCGCAACGGAAGGAATCGTCTGGATGACGTTGAGCACGGCAAAAATGCTGCCCTGGCGGGAAGGATGGCGGTAACACCACATGCCCAGCGAAATCCCGAGCAGAAGCGCCGGAAGGAGCGTGCCGAAGAGGATCGTCAGGTGTTGCGCCAGGGCATCATCAAATACCTCCTGGCGGTTGGCGTACTCTTTTAACAGCGAGAGATTGTTCAGCTCCCCGCTGAACAGCAGGAACAAGGGTATACACCAAATCTGCGCATTCAGTACCCAGCGCCAGACGGCACTGGAGATGAGTCGACGAATCGCATCGCTGCAGGCCAGCAAACAGAGCGCCAGCCACAGCCAGAGGCCGCTGCCTATAGAGGTCCTCGCCAGTGGACTTTCCGCCGACGCCATATGCGTCGCCGCCAGTCCGGCACTCCAGAACAGGAGAATAAACAGCCCTTCGGAGAGGAGCAGCGTCAGCCACTGCGCCGGGCGTCCCTGACAGAGCGACAGGATCACCCACGCGCCCAGCGACGCCGCCAGCCACCCCGGCGTAAACGACCAGACCTGCCAGAGCGCTTTTCCCTCCCCCGACATCAGGCGGTTAGGGGCGACATTCACAAACGGTAACGCGACCGCCGCGATGGCCGTGCAGGCCAACAGCAGCAGTACGCGGTTATGACATTTTATTGGCACAGCCCTTTCCCGTTACTTCACAAGCCCTTGTTGTTTCAGGAAGTCGGCGGCCACTTTTTTGGCATCCAGTCCCTCGACGGCAATGCTGGCATTCAGCTGCTGCAGCGTTTTTTCATCCAGCTTTTCGAAGACCGGCTTGAGCCAGTCGGCAATCTCCGGATGGGCTTTCAGCACCGCCTCACGCACGACCGGGGTCGGGGCGTAAATCGGCTGAACGCCTTTAGGATCGGTCAGGGTCTGCAGGCCGAGCGCCGCCACCGGGCCATCGGTACCGTAGGCCATGGCCGCATTAACACCCGAGGTTTGCTGCGCTGCGGCTTTGATGGTCACCGCAGTATCCCCGCCCGCCAGAGAGAGCAGCTGCGCCTGGTCGAGTTTGAAACCGTAGGCTTTTTCGAACGCGGGCAGCGCGTCAGGACGCTCGATAAACTCTGCGGACGCCGCAAGCTTAAAATCACCCTTCTCTTTCAGGTAGCGGCTAAGATCCGTCAGTGAGGTCAGCTTACCTTTCTCCGCCACATCTTTGCGCACAGCGATGGTCCAGGTATTGTTGGCAGGAGCCGGGGTCAGCCAGACCAGTTTGTTCTGTTCCGCGTCGAGTTTTTTGACTTTCTCATACCCGGCT
Organism: Enterobacter sp. ZOR0014; assembly: GCF_000798855.1. Lineage (NCBI taxonomy): Bacteria > Pseudomonadati > Pseudomonadota > Gammaproteobacteria > Enterobacterales > Enterobacteriaceae > Enterobacter > Enterobacter sp. ZOR0014. The sequence continues at coordinate 7,561 of NZ_JTLF01000120.1, forward strand.
TTGGCGTTTTTCCATGCTGGATCGTTTTCATCTTTAAAGAAGAATGCCCCGTTGCCGGTGTATTCCGGGTAGATATCCAGTTCGCCGGAGGTAATCGCCCCGCGCACCACGGGCGTGGTGCCGAGCTGGACTTTATTGACGGTTTTCAGACCGTGGCTTTCCAGCACCTGCAAAATAATATTCCCGAGCAGCGCGCCTTCGGTATCGATCTTGGAACCCACTTTTACCGGCTCCGCCGCCTGTAACGGCACACTCAGCGCCGCCAGTAATGCCGCCGATCCCAACATCCCCTTAATAATCGTCATTCCGCTATCCTCATTTTTTTGCTGCCTTTTTCAGAGGCTTGAGAGAAAAGCGTAGCTTAAAACGGCAGAATTAACCGTCAAAATGCCTTTTTAGCATAAGGTAAGATGCATCCCCCGCAGGACGGGGGGATGCAAAGGCAGGAAAGGTTACAGCAGTTCGAACTCGCCTTTATTCACGCGAGCGGAGTCCACCCCGATAAAGACGTTAAATTTGCCGGGTTCCGCATCGTATTTCATCTGCTGGTTCCAGAACTTCAGCGCATCCACGTCAATCGGGAAGCTGATGGTTTTGGTTTCACCCGGCTTCAGGTCAACCTTTTCGAAACCACGCAGCTGCTTCACGGGACGACTCATCGACGCAGTGACATCCTGCACGTACATCTGAATCACCGTTGCCCCTTCGCGCTTGCCGGTGTTGGTCACCTCGACGCTGGCGGTCACTTTGCCATCACGCTTCAGGGTCGGGGCCGACATTTTCACCTCGGAGACCTTGAAGGTGGTGTAGCTCAGACCATAACCAAACGGATACAGCGGGCCGTTGGCTTCATCGAAGTAACGTGACGTGTACTTGTTCGGCTTGTCGGCGTTGTACGGGCGACCGGTGTTCAGGTGGCTGTAATAAACCGGGATCTGCCCGACGGAGCGCGGGAAGGACATCGGCAGCTTGCCGGACGGGTTGTAATCGCCAAACAGCACGTCGGCGATAGCGTTACCGCCTTCGGTACCGGCGAACCAGGTTTCCAGAATGGCATCTGCCTGCTGGTCTTCTTTCACCAGCGCCAGCGGACGACCGTTCATCAGCACCAGCACCAGCGGCTTGCCGGTGGCTTTCAGGGCGGCAATCAGATCGCGCTGACTCTGCGGAATAGTGATATCGGTACGGCTGGAAGCTTCATGCGCCATTCCCTGCGCTTCGCCCACGACCGCGACAACAACGTCCGACTGCTTAGCCGCGTTTACCGCTTCGTCGATCATCTCTTTCGGCGTGCGCGGATCGACCTTCACCGCTTCCTCGTACTGGTTGAGGAAGGTGACGATGTCTTTATCATTAGTGACGTTTGCCCCTTTGGCGTACACCACTTTGGCGTTTTCACCGACGGCGCTCTTGATACCGGTCAGCACGGTCACGGACTGATCGGCGACGCCTGCCGCAGACCAGCTGCCCATCACGTCGCGTTTGCTGTCAGCCAGTGGGCCCACCACGGCAATGGTGCCGGATTTTTTCAGCGGCAGTGTGTCGAGGCGGTTCTTCAGCAGCACCAGGCTTTCGCGCGCCACATCACGCGCTTCTTTGCGGTGCAGGCGGCTTTCAGCATTGGTGTCCGCCGGGTCGGAATCTTTTGGTCCCAGGTGGCTGTAAGGATCGTTAAACAACCCCATGTCATATTTCACGTTCAGCACGTGGCGCGTGGCATCGTCCAGCTCCGCCATCGTCACCTTGCCGCTCTTCACCAGCCCCGGCAGGTATTTGCTGTAGTATTCATCGCTCATGCTCATGTTGATGCCAGACTTCAGCGCCACGCGCACGGCGTCTTCCGGGTCGGATGCAGTGCCGTGTTTGATCAGCTCTTTAATCGCGCCGTGGTCAGACACGGTGATGCCCTTAAAGCCCCACTGGTCACGCAGCACGTCTTTCAGCAGCCACGAATCGGAGGTCGCCGGCGTGCCGTTCAGCGAGTTAAGCGCCACCATCACCGCGCCGCTGCCTGCATCCAGCCCTGCCTTGTACGGCGGCATATAGTCGTTGAACAGGCGCTGCGGGCTCATGTCGACAGTGTTGTACTCTTTACCGCCCTCCACTGCGCCATAGGCCGCGAAGTGTTTGACGCTGGTCATCACCGAATAGCGGTCTGCCGGGCTTTTGCCCTGCATCGCTTCCACCATGGTTTTGCCCATCGTGGCGGTTAAATACGTATCTTCACCGAAGCCTTCCGATGCGCGGCCCCAGCGCGGATCGCGCGAGACATCGACCATCGGAGCCCAGGTCATGTTCAGGCCGTCATCCGCCGCTTCATAAGCCGACACGCGACCGACGGTTTTCACCGCATCGAGGTTAAAGGAGGAGGCCAGGCCGAGACTGATAGGGAAGACGGTGCGCTGGCCGTGTACCACGTCATAGGCGAAGAAGAGAGGGATCTTCAGGCGGCTAAGCGCCATCACCTGATCCTGCATTTTGCGGATATCCTGGCGGGTGACGGTGTTAAAGATGGCGCCCACCTGGCTTTCTTTGATCATCTCCCGGATGGCCTCTTTCGGGTTATCCGGGCCGACGCTTATCAGACGCAGCTGGCCGATCTTCTCATCAACCGTCATCTTTTTAAGCAGTTCCGTGACAAATGCGTCCCGGGCTTCAGGCGTAAGCGGGTGATTGCCAAACAACTCATCTGCCAGCGCAGGCTGCAGCGCCAGGCTGACGGCGACACCTAAAGAACATATCCATCTCATGTCGTTACTCTCTCATCATTAACCGCCGGAAGAAGGCCACCGGTCCGGGCGAAAAGCGCAGTGTGCCATAAACCCTCTTTTGCTTGCAGGGTTATTCTCTGATTTTTCTCATGAATAGTAGACCGCGAAACTGTTAATCGCGCTATGCTTTACAGCGAGAAATTTGCCCCACCACAAGGAGTGGAAGATGTCTTCTGTTCGAACTGACGATAACAAAACATTCATTAACGAACTGTCGCGCCTGGTTGGCTCCTCTCACCTGCTTACCGACCCGGCTAAAACCGCCCGCTACCGTAAGGGTTTCCGCTCCGGTCAGGGCGAGGCGCTGGCGGTGGTCTTTCCGGGCACGCTGCTGGAACTGTGGCGCGTGCTGAGCGCCTGCGTTGCCGCCGACAAGATTATATTAATGCAGGCGGCCAACACCGGCCTGACCGAAGGTTCTACGCCGAACGGCAACGATTACGATCGTGACATCGTGATTATCAGCACTCTGCGCCTCGACAAGCTGCATCTGCTGGATAAAGGCGAGCAGGTACTCGCCTTCCCTGGTACCACTCTTTACTCGCTGGAAAAAGCGCTTAAGCCGCTGGGACGAGAACCGCATTCGGTGATCGGCTCCTCCTGCATTGGCGCCTCGGTCGTCGGTGGGATCTGCAATAACTCCGGCGGCTCGCTGGTGCAGCGCGGCCCGGCTTACACCGAGATGTCGCTGTTTGCCCGTATCAATGAAGACGGCAAGCTGACGCTGGTGAACCATCTGGGTATCGATCTCGGCGTAACGCCAGAGCAGATCCTCAGCAAGCTCGACGACGATCGCGTGAAGGACGAAGACGTGCAGCACGACGGCCGCCACGCGCACGACCATGACTACATTATCCGCGTGCGCGATATCGACGCCGATACGCCGGCGCGCTATAACGCCGACCCTGACCGTCTGTTTGAGTCCTCCGGCTGTGCGGGCAAACTTGCCGTTTTCGCGGTGCGTCTTGACACCTTCCCGGCAGAGAAAAAGCAGCAGGTGTTTTATATCGGCACCAACCAGCCTGAAGTGTTAACCGAAATCCGTCGTCATATTTTGGGCGAATTCACCCACCTGCCGGTGGCGGGCGAATATATGCATCGGGACATTTACGACATTGCCGAGCGTTACGGCAAAGATACGTTCCTGATGATCGACAAGCTCGGCACCGACAAAATGCCGTTCTTCTTCACCATGAAGGGCCGCACCGATGCGATGCTGGAGAAAGTGTCGCTGTTCAAACCTCACTTCACCGACCGCTTTATGCAGAAGCTGGGCAACGTTTTCCCGGCGCATTTGCCGGAGCGAATGAAAACCTGGCGTGATAAGTACGAACATCATCTGCTGCTGAAAATGGCCGGGGACGGGATTGCCGAAGCGCAGGCCTGGCTGACCGACTTCTTCAAAACCGCCGAAGGGGATTTCTTCGCCTGTACCCCTGAAGAGGGCAGCAAAGCCTTCCTGCACCGTTTTGCCGCGGCGGGAGCCGCTATCCGTTACCAGGCAGTACACTCTGACGAGGTGGAAGATATCCTGGCGCTGGATATTGCCCTGCGCCGTAACGACACCGAGTGGTTTGAGCATTTGCCGCCGGAAATTGACAGCAAGCTGGTGCATAAGCTCTATTACGGCCATTTTATGTGCTATGTCTTCCATCAGGATTACATTGTCAAAAAAGGAGTTGATGCCCACGAACTGAAAGAGCAGATGCTCGCCCTTCTTCACGAGCGTGGCGCACAATATCCTGCGGAACACAACGTCGGGCATCTTTATAAAGCTCCTGACGCACTTAAGCAGTTTTATCGCGAGAATGACCCTACAAACAGCATGAACCCCGGCATTGGTAAAACAACGCGGAAGAAATACTGGAAAGAGAGCCCAGACGCGGAGCAGCACTTAACGCAAGCGTCTGATTAATTCCTACAGCCAAATTTGAGAGATTGTTTAGCGCTTGTTAATCGTAATAGAGTAGCGGTCTGTCGCCGGAGAAACGTTTCTCCGGCATGCCATCACGAGGAGCAGGCACATCATGTCGGCTGTTGACGTTTTATCCGAAACCGAACTGGAAGTGCGCGACGCCCTTCCCGATGATGTGCATGCCATCACCGCAATTTATGCCTGGCATGTGCTTCACGGACGCGCGTCCTTTGAAGAAGTCCCCCCGACTATCGACGAAATGCGCCAGCGTATGAAAAGCGTGGCTGAGAACGGTTTACCGTGGCTCATCGCACTGTATCGCGGCATCGTGGTGGGTTACTGCTATGCCAGTCCTTACCGACCGCGACACGCCTACCGCTATACCCTGGAAGAGTCGATTTACGTGGACGCCAGCACCACCGGCCGCGGTTTTGGCACGGCATTAATGGATGCGCTTATCGCACGCTGCGAACAAGGCCCGTGGCGGCAGATGATTGCCGTAGTGGGAGATGGCAATAACAACGCCGGTTCGTTGCGGCTGCATAAAAAGCATGGCTTCGAGATTGTCGGTCAGCTGCGCAGCGTGGGATACAAGAAAGGCGACTGGCGGGATACGTTGATTATGCAGCGCCCGCTCAACGACGGGGACTGGACGCTGCCGGAATAAAAGCAAAACGGTAACCTGGGTTACCGTTTTTAGTGTGTTCTCCCTCTCCCTGTGGGAGAGGGTTGGTGTGAGGGCATCAGCGCGCAGAGGTACCTAATCGTTCTGCGCCGTCGCCATCTGCTCCGCTTTCTGCTTTTTATACGTCAAAGCCGCGGCCGGTACAGGCTGCACTTTCCCGGTCTCAATCCAGGTCCGCAGGCGGCTCGCATCCGCAAAGTGAGTATATTTCCCGAAGGCATCCATCACCACCAGCGCCACCGGCTTACCGTTAAACACGGTACGCATCACCAGACAGTGTCCTGCCGCGTTGGTGAATCCGGTTTTCGTTAGCTGAATGTTCCAGTTATCCCGGTAAACCAGATGGTTAGTGTTGCGGAACGGCAGCGTATAGGCCGGGTTGGCAAAGGTCGCCATCTCTTCACGGGTCGTGCTGAGCTGGCCAATCAGCGGATACTGCTTGCTGGCAATCAGCAGTTTCGTCAGATCGCGGGCCGTCGAGACGTTGTTAATCGACAGACCCGTCGGTTCAACATAGTGCGTATTGTTCATCCCCAGCGCTTTGGCTTTGGCGTTCATCGCGCGAATAAACGCGTCGTAACCACCAGGATAGTGGTGTGCCAGGCTCGCGGCCGCACGGTTTTCGGATGACATCAGCGCCAGCAGCAGCATGTTTTTACGGCTGATTTCGCTGTTCAGGCGCACGCGAGAGTAGATCCCTTTCATCTCTGGCGTGTGGCTGATATCCACTTTCAGTTTTTCGTCCAGCGGCAGATGGGCATCAAGCACCACCATCGCGGTCATTAATTTGGTTATTGAAGCGATCGGGCGCACCAGGTCCGGATGGCTGGCGTAAATCACCTTATTGGTGTTGAGGTCGACAATCATCGCGCTGCCGGATGCAATTTGCGGCTGGGCAGCAGCAGTGGTCACCGCGGGCGTTTTAGCGACGGCTGGCACAGCAGCGGACGCCCCCAGCAACAGCGCCAGGCTAAGTAAAGAGACTCGGAATTTCAGCATGGTGAGACTTCTGATAATTATTCACGCACGTAATGACGTACACCGCCTGCGTCGACGGATAAACGCAGGCTGGCTTCGGCATCATAGCCGTCACAGTGCTTTGTCGCCAGCGGATAATCGTGAACAGATGCTGCATTGCTGGCATTTACGCCAGCAATGCAGTGAGCTTAGAAGAGACGGTATCCATAACCCCAAAGAATAACCGTCAGTGCCAGTAACGCCTCCAGCACCAGCACACCGATAGCCAGTGTGGAGCTGGAGAAGCTCAGCCCCTCTTCTTTGTTGATATTCAGGAAGGTTGGAACCCCCAGATACAGCAGATAACCTGTGTAACAGAGAGCAATTGTACCGATCAGTGCGCACAACCAGACCAGTGGATACAGTGCAACAATACCGCTTAAGAACAGCGGGGTCGCGACGTATCCAGCGAAGACCATACAGCGCGCCAGCGATGGACGTTGCGGATAGTTACGTGCCATCCAGTGAATGACACGCCCCATGACCGCCACGCCCGCCAGCATCAGGCCATAAAAGAGAATGGCAAGATAAAGCCCGGTAAACCAGGAAAGCTGAACCACGGTGCCGTCACCGAAATTCCAGCCGATTTGTGTTGTGCCAATAAACGCGCATATTACCGGCACCGCGGCCATCAGCAGCACATGGTGGGTGTAATGATGCGAGACCGTTTCGTTCTCACTTTTGATGACATGCATTTCACGATCGGGATGGGAGAAAAGTCCCCAGACATGGTTCATAGCGCCCCCTTGTTGTCGGCCCGTCAGCGATACCTTAAGTATAATGCAGGCTTTAGATTATTTTATGTACAGTGGGAAATTTCCGTTGATTTCCCCGCTGTTGATTCATGGGGTATATGATTAAACGAGGTACGCTGAGGGAGATAACATTTACGTAATGGATATTAACGCACTCATTGAACAATATGGCTATGCCGCGCTGGTCATTGGTAGCGTGGCAGAAGGTGAAACCATCACGCTGTTAGGCGGCGTCGCCGCGCATCAGGGCTTACTGAAATTTCCGCTGGTCGTCGCTGCGGTCGCGCTGGGCGGCATGATTGGCGATCAGCTACTCTACTTTCTGGGTCTGCGCTTTGGTCCGACGCTTCTCAAGCGTTTCGCTAAACACAAAAAGAAAATTAACCGCGCGCAGCGCATGATCCAGCGCCACCCTTACCTGTTCGTTATAGGCACCCGTTTTATGTACGGCTTCAGGATAATCGGGCCGATACTGATTGGCGCCAGCCGTCTGCCGCCGAAAATTTTCCTGCCGCTGAATATTCTTGGCGCCATTGCCTGGGCGCTGATCTTTACGACGCTCGGTTACGTGGGAGGCGAGGTGATAGGTCCGTGGCTGCATAATCTCGACCAGCATCTGAAGCACTGGGCATGGTTGCTTGTCGTGGTTGTGGCGGTGATTGGCGTCAGGCTGTGGCTGAAACATCGGGAAAAGGCGCGGGATGAGGCGTAGCCGGGTGCGACCTGATGCCCTGACCCTCACCCTCTCCCACAGGGAGAGGGCAAAAAGTAGCTACCCCTCCGGCTTAAACTGCGGATTCGCCAGCATAAAACCCCCGTCAACGATAAACGATTGCCCGGTGGTATAGCTGGCGTCGCTGTCGCACAGCCACGCCACCAGGCTGGCGATTTCTCTCGTATGCCCGGGGCGCGCCAGCGGGATTTCCGGCATTGAGCCTTCTTTCACTTCGCTGTCGTCCATATCGTTCATGGGTGTGGCAATGGCACCCGGCGCAACGGCGTTCACCAGAATGTTGTGCTTAACCAGTTCTATCGCCATGGATTTGGTCAGGCCGCCGAGCGCATGTTTCGCAGCGGTGTAGGCGCTGGCCTCCGGCAGCGGCGTGTGCTCATGCACCGAGGTAATGTTGACAATTCGCCCTCCTTCCCCCTGCTTCACCATCTGCCGCGCCGCAATCTGCGAACAGAGAAACGCACCGTCCACGTCGACGGTGAAGATGTTCCGCCAGTCGTCAAACGGCATCTCCAGGAAGGGCGCTTTGGTCATCGCCCCGGCATTGTTAACCAGCACGTCCAGCCGACCGAAACGCGCAATCAGCACGTCAATGGCTTCAGCACCTTCCGGGAGCGTGCTTAAATCGAGATGGACAGCCTCTGCTCGCTGCCCCTTCGCTTCCACTTCACGGCAGGTTTCCAGCGCACCTTTTTCATCAGAATGCCAGGTAATGCCAATATCAAACCCACGCTCTGCCAGCATCAGGGCCGTGGTTTTACCAATCCCGGAATCCGATGCGGTAACAATCGCTACTCTGGTCATACTCACCTCCTGAAAAACAGCAAAGAGATAAGTATAGATAACGCATCTTTTTAGCCGTGATGATAGCCGCCCCCCAGCGCCGACGTTAGTTGCAGCGTGGCGTCGATATACTGTCCTTTCAGCATGACCGTCTCAAGGTGTTCTTTAAGCGCCGGGATTCTGGCTTCGCTGACCCGCGACCCCGCAAGGATACCTGCCCTAAAACGAGCCTGCGCCAGCGCCACTACACGTGCCGCGTCTTTTTCGACCTGCTGCTGGTGACGGTTTTTTGCCGTCAGGGTTTCGACTTCGCTGGCCGTACGCGCCACCTGATTCACCGCCTCCACCACCGCTTTGTTGTAGTTCGCGACAGAGAGGTTATTCTGCGCCTGGGCACTATCCAGATTGGCGTTCAGCCTGCCGCTGTCGAAAATCGGCAGGGTCAAACCGGCGGTCACGCCCATCTGCTGAGCGGAAGAGCGGAACAGATCGCTGAGGTGCAGGGCATCCTGCTGTAAGAAGGCCATCAGATTCACGTCAGGATAGAATGCTGCTCTGGCGGCCTCCACCTCGCTCAGGGAGGCTTCTATATACCAGTGCGCCTCCTGAAGATCCGGGCGGCGCGCCAGCAGTTCATATCCCAGCGTTGAAGGGAGCGAGGCTTCTGTCGCAGGCAACGCATGGCGCGTAAGCGCTATGGGCGATGTACCGGTCAACGCAGTCAGTCGCGCCTCAATGGCCTTCATTTTGCCCTTCACGTCCGCTAACTGTTCATCCGTTTTGCTGGCATAAATATCGGTTTCGACGCCCTCCACCGAGGAGGTAATACCGTGCTGATACAGTTCACGATCGGCATCGATAATATTTTTCTGCTCCTGCTTAATTTGGGAAAGGACATCCCCGGCAGCGGCCTGGGTCTGCCACGCCCAGTAAAGGCGCGCAACGCTGCTGGCAAGCAGCTGGCGAGTCTGCTCCAGCTCCGCTTTTTGCGCATTCACTTTACCGATACGCGCGGCAATCCGGGCGCGATTTTTCCCCCACAGATCCAGATCCCACCCCGCCGTGAGGCCAAAAGTGCCATTGGTGTACCATGGGCCGGTCGTTCCCGCTGCCGGATCGGTCAGCGCGAACGGGCCCATCAGGCCTTCTGCCGACATTTTCTGTCGTTCAACATCCGCAGAAAAATCCAGCTGTGGGCCATTGGCAGCAATAGCGGCCTTCGCCTGTGCTTCCGCGAGCGTAATACGTTGCCGGGCAATTTGCATATCCGGGGCATACGCTATCGCTTTCGCAATAAGCGCATTCAGCTGCGGGTCGTTATACTCTTTCCACCATTCGTTTTTCGGCCAGTCCGCATGGTTAAGTCGGGTATTTACAGATGCAGCTGTCGCCTGCGTTTTTATTGGCGCTACCGTGGAATGTTCCGGTGCGCACGCAGCCAGCATAGAAACAAGGGGAGCACTCAGAGATAAAATAAGAAAACGTTTCATTACGCCATGCACTCAAAAAATAAAGGCGCAACTTACGCTTGATGACTTTCCGTTTTTTAGTAACGCGTGGCAATCCGCAAATTGTTATACATTTACATAATCAGAAAAATATTCACCCAGTGAATTATTTAAATTTAAATATTACCGCTAGTTATTTTGACTGAATGACCCGCGCAATTTCAGCCGACGTCTGGAGCGTGCGGATCGCCTGAAATAACCCCAGCGCTTCGCTGTATTCTTTACGTAAATAGCTCAGCCACTGCTTGATGCGCGCGACGTGATACAAACCGGTATCACCCTGCTTTTCCAGACGGCTGTATTTTTGCAGCAGCGTCACCACGTCAGCCCATGGCATACGCGGTTCGTTATATTTCACGACGCGACTGAGGTTGGGCACGTTCAGCGCACCGCGGCCAATCATCACCGCATTGCAGCCCGTCTCTTTCAGGCATGCCTGCGCGCTTTCATAATCCCAGATTTCGCCGTTAGCGATCACCGGAATAGTGAGCCGTTTGCGGATCTCGCCAATCGCCTGCCAGTTAATCCGCTCAGCTTTATAACCATCTTCCTTGGTGCGGCCATGCACCACCAGCTCGGTGGCACCAGCCTGCTGCACCGCATCGGCAATTTCAAACTGCTTATCTCCGCTGTCCCAGCCCAGACGAACTTTCACAGTGACCGGCAGATGCGAGGGTACCGCCTCGCGCATGGCTTTTGCGCCGCGATAAATCAGCTCAGGATCCTTGAGTAGCGTTGCCCCGCCGCCGCTGCCGTTGACCAGCTTTGACGGACAGCCGCAGTTGAGATCGACGCCATAAGAACCCAGCGCCACGGCCCTGGCTGCGTTTTCCGCCAGCCATTCAGGATACTGGCCTAACAGCTGGATCCGCACCAGCGTACCGGAAGGCGTCCGGCTCTGGCGGTGCAGTTCAGGACAGAGACGGTAGAATGACTTTTCTGGCAGCAACATATCGACCACGCGCAAAAACTCCGTCACGCAGAGATCGTAATCGTTCACCTCGGTAAGCAGCTCGCGCACAAGTGAGTCGAGCACGCCTTCCATCGGGGCCAGTAAAACACGCATTCTGAGTACCTGTGAAAAAAGACGCGCTATAGTAGCTGCTCTGTATGTATGTGGAAAGCCCGGCGTTCCATTCCGGAATGTCTGGTATGCTCAAAATTCATGATGTGATCCGTGGCACATTTTCAGGTTTAATTGTATGATGAATGCGTTTCATCAAGGACTATCACCATGAGCAAATCATTGAACATTATCTGGCAATATCTGCGCGCATTCGTCCTGATTTACGCCTGCCTGTATGCCGGGATTTTTATCGCGTCGCTGCTGCCTATCACCATTCCTGGCAGCATTATCGGCATGCTGATCCTCTTTGTTTTACTGGCGCTGCAAATTCTGCCCGCAAAGTGGGTTAACCCCGGCTGTTTCGTCCTCATCCGCTATATGGCGCTGCTTTTCGTGCCCATCGGCGTCGGGGTCATGCAGTATTTTGATTTGCTCAAAGCCCAGTTCGGCCCGATTGTGGTCTCCTGCGCGGTTAGCACGCTGGTGGTTTTCCTTGTTGTGAGCTGGAGTTCACATCTGGTACATGGCGAACGTAACGTCATCGGGGAGAAAACAAAAAAATGATGGCTAATATCTGGTGGTCTCTGCCGTTAACCCTGCTGGTCTTCTTCGCCGCGCGCAAACTTGCCGCACGCTTCAAAATGCCGCTGCTCAACCCCCTGCTGGTGGCGATGGTGGTAATTATTCCTTTCCTGCTGCTCACCGGCATCCCTTACGAACGTTACTTTGCCGGCAGCAAAATTTTAAACGACCTGTTGCAGCCCGCCGTTGTGGCCCTCGCCTTTCCTTTATATGAGCAGCTGCACCAGATCCGCGCCCGCTGGAAATCCATCATTACGATCTGTTTTGTGGGCAGCCTGGTGGCGATGATCACCGGCACGTCGGTGGCGCTATTGATGGGCGCTTCGCCACAAATTGCGGCCTCTATTCTGCCTAAATCGGTGACCACACCTATCGCAATGGCGGTAGGCGGCAGCCTCGGCGGGATCCCGGCCATCAGCGCGATGTGCGTCATTTTCGTCGGTATTCTCGGCGCGGTGTTTGGTCACACCCTCCTGAACGCGATGCGGATCCATACTAAAGCGGCGCGGGGATTGTCGATGGGTACCGCCTCGCACGCCCTGGGTACCGCCCGCTGCGCGGAGCTGGACTATCAGGAAGGGGCTTTTAGCTCCCTGGCGCTGGTGATCTGCGGGATTATCACCTCCCTGCTCGCCCCGTTCATTTTCCCGTTGATTCTGGCGGTGATGGGCTAAAATTTGCGATGCGTCGCGCAAATTTCATTTTGATTTCATAAGTTGCATACATAATGAGAAGTGGATCACATATAAAGCCCCAGCGGCTCCGTAAACTACCGATCCATTAACCTTTATGAGGCAAACGCCATGCACCCACGTTTTCAAGCTGCCTTCGCTCAGCTTGCAGAGAATTTGCAATCAGCCCTTGCTCCCGTCCTGGCAGATGCACATTTCCCCGCCCTGCTGACGGCAGAGCAGGTCACCATGCTGAAACAAGCAGCGGGACTGGATGAAGACGCGCTGGCTTTCGCACTGCTGCCCCTGGCTGCCGCCTGCGCGCGTGCCGATCTCTCCCACTTCAACGTCGGCGCTATTGCGCGCGGCGTCAGCGGAACCTGGTACTTCGGTGGAAACATGGAGTTCCTGGGCGCAACCATGCAGCAAACCGTTCATGCGGAGCAAAGCGCCATCAGCCACGCCTGGTTGCGCGGTGAAAAGGCCCTGAGCGCCATCACCGTGAACTACACGCCGTGCGGCCACTGCCGTCAGTTTATGAACGAGCTGAACAGCGGGCTGCAACTGCGCATCAACCTGCCGGGACGTGCGCCACACACGCTGGGCGATTACCTGCCGGATGCCTTCGGCCCGAAAGATCTGAACATTAAAACGCTGCTGATGGACGAGCAGGATCATGGTTTCGCCCTGTCCGGCGATGACCTGAGCGAAGCGGCCATTCGTGCGGCTAACAAGAGCCACACTCCGTACAGTAACGCCCCAAGCGGCGTAGCACTGCAGTGCCGCGATGGCCGTATCTTCACCGGCAGCTATGCGGAAAACGCCGCGTTTAACCCAACGCTGCCGCCGCTGCAGGGTGCGCTCAACCTGCTGAGCCTGAACGGCTACGACTACCCCGACATTCAGCGCGCAATTCTGGCCGAAAAGGCCGATGCGCCACTGATTCAGTGGGATGCTACCGCTGCGACGCTCAAGGCGTTAGGCTGCACGACGATCGACCGCGTACTGCTGGCATAAATCCTTCCGGCGGACTGAAATGTCCGCCACATTGCTGAAAAACCCCTCAGTTGAGTCGCTGTTTCTTGCGCTAACCAGACGGGTAAAGTAGCCTGAGTGAACTTTCATCCACGAACGAGCCATCTCCATGTTAAAGCGCGTTTTTTACAGCCTGTCTGTCCTGGTCGGCATACTGCTGTTGATCGTGCTGGGTCTCGACCGCTGGATGAGCTGGAAAACCGCCCCTTACATCTTTGATGACCTGCAGGACCTGCCCTATCGCCAGGTGGGCGTGGTGCTCGGCACCGCCAAGTATTACCGCACCGGGGTGATCAACCAGTATTATCGTTACCGAATTCAGGGCGCGCTGAACGCTTACAACAGCGGCAAGGTGAACTATCTGCTGTTAAGCGGTGATAACGCGCTGCAAAGCTATAACGAACCGGTGACGATGCGTAAGGACCTGATTGCCGCAGGCGTGGATCCTGCCGACATCGTGCTCGACTACGCAGGCTTCCGCACCCTCGACTCCATCGTGCGCACCCGCAAAGTGTTCGACACCAACGACTTCATCATCATCACCCAGCGTTTCCACTGCGAGCGCGCGCTGTTTATTGCGCTGCATATGGGTATTCAGGCGCAGTGCTACGCGGTGCCGTCGCCTAAAGATATGCTGAGCGTGCGCGTGCGCGAATTTGGCGCGCGCTTTGGCGCATTGGCGGACCTCTACATTTTCAAACGTGAACCGCGCTTTTTAGGCCCGCTGGTGCCGATTCCGGCGATGCATGAAGTACCGGAAGACGCGCAGGGTTACCCGGCTGTGACACCGGAGCAACTGCTTGATCTGCAGAAGAAAAAATAAATTTGCACAATGAGTAATATATTACTCATTAACCTCTCAAAAAACGGATAATGTGAGATATAAGTGGCATTACTTGCCTTAATCACCCCGTATCACTTTTTTTAATGACCACGGAAATCCAGGCTGGCTGCGATTCATCGACGATATCATTCCCGCCGGCGCCAGTCGTCGCTACTGGATAAATGCGCTTGGTATCAGTGAATTACCACTCAGCCAGCAAAATTTTTTATTGCTAAAATTTGGCACAATGTCCCCTGTTGGGAATTTACGCATTAAAGAATCCGTACCGGAATGGAATGAATTCGCAAGCGCTAAAACGTTTACGGTTACGGACGTCATCGAGCGGGCAGCCGACTTTCTGGATTATGCCCAGGAAAGAGGCGCCGCGGCAGGTGGCGCAACCGGAGCTGGCGGAGTGGATTCCCCCTTCGACGTTGCTTAACGCCCTGCATGAGACAGCCGTTCAACTCGTCGACCTACCGGAAAGATTGGCGGCGCGCGGTGTTCCAAAACAGATACTGGAAATGCCTGCAATCGGTTTTCGCTTTATTCCAGACAAACTTTCCCGCTGGGGCTTATTATGAAAACACCCGATAAGACAGAGTCAGAGTTTCTGCAAACATTAGCCCGTATACGCAGCGCAAATGGAAGGAGACATCATGACGACGCAGAGGATCCTGACAAATTAACGCAGGTAAACAGGCAACGCGTTTCACCAGGCTTAACACGTGTCGATACACGCGATCGTCAGGATCTCTTGCACGCAGCCATTCGGGACATATTGTTGGGTAAAATCACGCAAGGAGAAGCACTGAGGAAACTCAGGGTCGAGGTGTTGGGGCTAAAACAGGATGAATATGCAAAATTAGTCAGCGTATCCCGAAAAACATTGTCAGATGTAGAAAATAACAGAGGCAACTATTCCGCTGACATCATTAACAAAATCTTTAAACCCTTCGGGCTTCAAACCGGGCTGGTGCCCATTTCAAAATCGCTGATAGCCACACTTTTCTCATAAAAAAAAACCCGCATCGCTGCGGGTTTTTCATTGTTGAGCTTACTTCTTACGTGCGTACTTCAGTGAATCCAGCGCAACAGCGAAGATAATAATCGCGCCTTTAATGATGTACTGCCAGTACGGGTTCACGCCGATGTAGGTCAGGCCGTAGTTGATCACGGTGAAGATGATCACACCGGTGACCACACCGAGTACGGTACCCACGCCGCCGCTGAAGGAGACGCCGCCGACCACACAGGCTGCAATCGCATCCAGTTCGTACATAAAGCCGAGGTTGTTGGTTGCAGAACCGATACGCCCCGCTTCCAGCATCCCACCGAAGGCGTAGAACACCCCGGACAGGGCATAGATCATCAGCAGGTTCAGGGCCACGTTGACGCCGGAGACTTTCGCCGCTTCCGGGTTACCGCCGATAGCAAAGATGTTTTTACCAAAGCGCGTTTTGTTCCAAAGGATCCAGACAAACGCCACCGCGATCAGCGCATAGAAGGTGATATACGACAGGCGGAAACTGCCCAGCGCGATAAACCCTTGCGTGAAGGTTGAGAAGCCGCTGTCAAAGCCCGAGATAGGAGACGCGCCCACGAAGTCGTAGTAGAGGGAGTTGATACCGTAAACGATGATCATCGTACCCAGCGTGGTGATAAATGGCGTCACGTTCAGGTAAGCGATGATGATACCGTTGATCAGACCAATCACCGCGCCGATGGCGCAGACAATCAGTATCACCACGAAAATCGGCATGGTCGCCATTTCCGGGAAGACCTTGTTGGCGTTTTCCATCGACTGCAGCAGGGTGGCCGCAATAACCGCCGCCAGGCCGACCTGACGACCGGCAGAAAGGTCAGTACCCTGGGTGACGATAAGGCCCGCCACGCCCAGTGCAATGATAATACGCACGGAAGACTGGGTCAGAATGTTACTCAGGTTCAGCAGACTTAAGAACGTAGGGTCCTGAAAAATGATAATGGCCAGCAGGACTAAAAGAACAACGTAAATTCCGCCTTCTTTCAGGTAAGTGAGAAAACTTTTTTTATTTAACGCACTCATGAGGAGCCCCTGATCTTAAAGGTGCAAAGACGCAAGACGCAAAATTTCGTTTTGCGTTGTCGTTTTGGTGTCAACAATACCGGCAACGAGACCATTGCTCATAACCAGAATACGGTCTGTGATCCCTAACAGTTCCGGCATTTCGGAAGAAATAATAATGATCCCTTTATTCTTTTTCGCCAGCTCGGCAATCAACTGATAAATTTCAAACTTCGCGCCGACGTCAATGCCACGGGTAGGTTCATCCAGCATCAGAATTTCTGGCTGGGTTAATAACCAACGTCCGATAATGACTTTTTGCTGGTTACCCCCCGAAAGCGAACCAATTTGCGTGCGGTGGCCAGGCGTTTTCACGCGCATGGAGTCAATCACCCACTGGGTATCGCTCTTCATGCGGGAGTTATCCAGCAGTCCGACTTTATTTTTGTAATTACGAATATTAGAAATTAACGAGTTAAAGTTAATATCCAGATAAGCATAAATACCCGTCGAACGACGTTCTTCCGTTACCAGCGCAAAACCGTTATTAATGGCTTCGTTGGCATTGTGGTTGTTAATTTTCTTTCCGTGCAGCGTAATGGTGCCCTGGGCCTTCTCACGGATACCAAACAAGGTTTCCACAATGTCGGTTCGCTTTGCCCCCACCAGACCGGCAATCCCTAGGATTTCGCCTTTGTGCAGGTCGAAGGAGACATCGCGGATGGACGGCTGACGCAGCGAGGTGAGATTGCGCACTTCAAGAATCACTTCACCCGGCTTGTTCTCTTTGTCCGGGAAGCGCTGGTTAAGGGAGCGGCCAACCATCATGGCGATGATCTTGTCCATATCCAGCCCTTCCAGCGGCTGCGTGGCAATCCACTGGCCGTCGCGCAGGATGGTAATCTCATCGCACAGCTGGAAGATCTCTTCCATTTTGTGAGAGATGTAGACAATGCCGCAGCCGCGTTCTTTCAGCTTACGAATAATGGTAAAAAGGTGATTAACCTCTTTTTCCGTTAATGACGATGTCGGTTCGTCCATGATGACGATTTTCGCATCATAGGAGAACGCTTTGGCAATTTCGATCATCTGCATTTGTGAGACGGATAAGGTTCCCACGCGAGCGCGCGGATCGATATCAATATCCAGCTCATCAAAAATCGCTTTGGTGTCACGATACATTTTGTCCTGATCGACAAAGACACCTTTGGTTGGATAACGCCCCAACCACATGTTATCCATAACGGAACGTTGCAGTACCAGGTTTAATTCCTGGTGAACCATCGAGATACCGTTTTCCAGTGCTTCTTTCGCTGAATGGAAATCGATCTCTTTCCCCTGAAAAAGAATGCTGCCAGAATCTTTTTGATAGATCCCAAAAAGACATTTTAATAATGTTGATTTACCCGCACCGTTCTCCCCCATTAATGCATGAATAGAGTGAGGACGGACTTTTAAATTAACATTATCGAGTGCCTTAACACCGGGAAATGACTTGTTAATACCGTTCATTTCCAACAAGTATTCACCGGTTGACTGAGTAGTTGTGCTGACCATAATTATACCTTGTTGGCCTCGCATATCGCGTTATAAAAGGGCGCAACGAATTGCGCCCAGTGGAGACAGGTTAACTCACTTATTTACCGATAAACTCAGCCAGGTTGGACTGGTCTACGCCCACGTAAGGTACGCGAACGATTTTGTTGTCAATTTTCCAGCTGGTGCCATCTGCCGCGCCTTTACCGTCAGCGAGGTTTTTCGCCAGATCGAAGGTGGCTTTCGCCTGGTTATTGGCATCGTTCAGAACGGTACCGGCCATCGCGCCAGATTTAACCAGCGCCAGCGCTTCTGGCAGGGCATCCACACCGAATACCGGAATGGACGATTTATTGTGGGCTTTCAGCGCTTCTACCGCACCCATTGCCATCGCATCGTTGTTGGCGATAACCACTTCGATTTTGTTCGCGTTAGGGCCGGACAGCCAGGCATCCATCTTATCTTTCGCCTGGGCGGTATCCCACATCGCGGTATCTAATGCCAGCTGCTGGGTTTTCAGGCCCTTATCATTCAGCTCTTTGATAACGTAAGTCGTACGCGCTTCAGCATCCGGGTGACCAGGTTCGCCTTTCAGCAGAACGAACTGGATCTGACCGTCTTTGTTCAGGTCCCAGTTCGGGTTCGCTGCCCAGTGTTTCGCGATCAGATCGCCCTGAATAATGCCGGACTCTTTGGAGTCAGTACCGACGTAATACGCTTTGTCATAGCTATCCAGCGCTTTACGGGAAGGTTCTTTGTTGAAGAAGACGATTGGCACATTCTGGCCGCGCGCTTTTTCAATTACCGTGCCTGCTGCAGCCGGGTCAACCAGGTTGATCGCCAGGGCTTTCACGCCTTTCGCCAGCAGAACGTCGATCTGGTCGTTCTGTTTGGACTGGTCATTCTGGGAGTCATTCATCAGCAGCTGTACGTCTGGCGCTGCTTTCGCATCTTTCTCGATAGCTTTACGTACAACAGACATGAAGTTGTCGTCGTATTTATAAATCGTCACACCAATACGGGTATCTGCAGCGTGCGCTGCTGCACCAAAAAGCATGCTTGCCATTACAGCAGACAGGGTCAACACCTTCTTATTCATGGTATCTCCGGTTTTTTTTATGCAGGGTAGTTCTGGTGAATAACGAGCGGCAGGCAGATGTTAATAAAACGTTACTGACAGCCGACGTTCACTTATAAAATTTCTCTCTTCCGTGGTCGGTAACGCTCCAGAAATGCGTTTTATTCGTTGTTTGCGGCACATTGGCTACTGTTAAAGTGAATAGTCACCGTTACATAGCGTTTCAGCTGCTAAAACGCTGACATCATAGTCAGCGCCTTGTTAAGATACTGTGAATTTACTCACAGATTGAAAACGGTTACATCACCTCACGTAATCAGTTAGTGATCGGAGCCACAATTTGCCGCGACGCGACGGAATGTCGACGCACCAGGGTTGGCATGAAGCAATGCGTCGCCCCAGGATCCAGCAGCCCTGCAGCTCCCTGTAACGCCAGTTCAGTAGCCAGTTTTGCCATAGAAGCAATGGGATAGCGTACCGTGGTCAGCTGCGGGTCGGTGTAACGGGCGATCGGAATGTCGTCAAAGCCAATCAACGACAAATGCTGCGGCACCGCAATGCCGTTATCTTTCAGTGCCGTCAGCGCGCCCGCTGCCATGCTGTCGTTATACGCAAACACCGCAGAAAGCTGCAGATTGCGGCCCAGCAACTCCACCATTGCCGCCTCACCGCCCTGCATGTCAGGCGTACCGGTGCCGATCCAGCTCTCTGATGCGATAATGCCGTGTTCTTTCAGGGCGTTTTGCCAGCCCTCACGCCGGTACGCGTCATCTTCAATTTGATGGCTGGAGGCAAGATAACCGATCCGCTGATGGCCGTTATTGATAAGCATTTTGGTGGCCATCATGGCGCCGCTGACGTTATCCAGCCCAACACAGCGGTGGGCATAGCCCGGCACAATCCGGTTAATCAGCACCATGCCCGGAATCTGTTCCATAAACCCGGCAAGCTCTTCATCACTTAAGGCTTTGGAGTGAACAATCAGGGCGTTACAGCGCTGGCGAATCAGTACTTCGATGGCATGACGCTCTTTCTCCGCCTCATGATAGCTGTTGCCAATCAGCACATATTTTTGATGCTGCTGGGCAACCACATCGACCGCTTTCACCAGCGCACCGAAAAAGGCGTCTGAGACATCCATCACCACCACGCCGATGGTATCGCTGACCTGCGTGGCAAGCGCCTGCGCGTTGGCATTTGGCCGGTACCCGAGCTGGGTCACGGCTTTCATTACGGTTTCACGGGTTTCAGGGCTCACCAGCGCACTGTTGTTCAGTACGCGGGAGACGGTAGCCACAGAAACGCCCGCCAGACGGGCGACATCACGAATGGTGATCATATTCACCATCCTTCAAAGGATTGCAGCAACTCACAGACACCCCCTGTGTTTAGCAAGGTGGCTATTTTGGCAGCGAGAGAAAAGGGACTACGTGAAGAAGCTCACAGTCATGAAAACGCTTACATCCGTTTTGTTAATGATTGTGATCCAGATCGTTATCTGGATGTATTACTCAATGATACCCCTGAAGCATGTGCGGTTAACTGACGCCACACCCACTCCAGCGGCCCCTGACGGAAATAACGCAGCCAGATAACGGAAAACGCCAGATTAACCGCCCAGATCGGAATAACAAACGCCAGCAGCCCGAGGCGGTCGAATTTCATAAACAGGCCAAAGCGATAGAAAATCGTGGTGCATATCAACGTTTGCAGGAGGTAATTGCTTAACGCCATGCGCCCGACGCAGGCGACTGCGCTGACAAGCCACAGGCGAGAAAGCTGCGGCCAGAAGCCATATATTAGCGCCGCGTAGCCGATGGTCTGGAATGGCGCGCTCAGTTCACGCGGTACCTGGAGCAGGAAAGCGCACCAGCGATAATCCCAGTGAATGTGCCACTGTATCATCACCGACGGGAGGTTTATCAGCACGCCGAGCAGAACCAGCCCTGCCCCGGTGCGACGATAATGACGCAGGCTGAACTCCCCTTTCAGCCACCCGGTGCGCATCAATGACGCCCCCATCAGCATCATCCCTGCCAGCTGCCAGCCGTATTGCGCCCCCAGCGCAAGAAGGTTATCCCCCAGCATATCCGCCCGGTTGCTAATGGCTTCCGTACCGCCTTTTAGCTTCCAGAACTGCTCATACTGGAGGTTTGCAGCATCCGGGATCCAGGAACGGTTGGTCGCTTCGCCAGAGATCATCCCCAGCAGCAGCAGCACCCCAAGCCCCATGAGATAGAGCATCACGCCGGTGTTAAACAGGCTTTTAACGCTGTGCGCATCACGAATGAGACGCCAGCAGATAAGCCCGACTAACCCATACGCGAGAAGAATATCGCCGTCCCAGAAGAACAGACCGTGGATAAAACCGAGGATCACCAGCAGGGTTAAGCGCGACTGGATCCAGCGGGTGCCGCGTTTAAGCAGAAGCTGTAGTCCTGCGCCAAACAGCAGGGCAAAGAGCGTGAGGAATTTAACCTGGGCAAACAGATCAAGGATTGCCCAGGTCCAGGCATCGCTTCGGGTGATATCGCCGTACCAGGCGGGATTGAGATAAGCGGCCTTCGGCAGACCGAAGGCGCTAATATTCAGCAGCAGGATACCCAGTATGGCGACGCCGCGAACAAAATCGAGCGTGACGTTTCGCTCCATGGTCCCTGCCCTGTGAGATTAGTTGTGGTGACGCACGGCGCGCAGGAACTCCTGGCGGGTGTTCTGGCTCGATTTAAACAGACCGCCCAGCGAAGTGGTGGTGGTTGCACTGGTCGCATCACGTACGCCGCGGGCTTTCACGCAGTAGTGAACGGCATCGATGGAGACCGCCACGTTATTGGTGCCCAGCAGCGTTTGCAGGGCAATCAGGATCTGCTGCGTCAGACGCTCCTGAACCTGAGGACGCTGCGCGAAGAACTGCACAATACGGTTGATCTTCGACAGACCAATCACCGTATCTTTCGGGATGTAAGCCACGGTCGCTTTACCGTCGATAGTGACGAAGTGATGTTCGCAGGTGCTGGTCAGCGTGATATCACGTACCGTGACCATCTCGTCCACCTTCATCTTATTCTCGATAACGGTAATTTTCGGGAAGTTGGCGTAATCCAGGCCAGAGAAAATTTCGTCGACGTACATTTTCGCGATGCGCTTAGGCGTCTCCATCAGACTGTCATCGCTCAGATCGAGATTCAGCAGTTGCATGATCTCGGTCATATGCCCGGAAATCAGACTTTTACGGGTTTCATTGTCCATATCCTCAACGGGCGGACGCAATGGCGTTTCGAGACCGCGCGCAAGCAGGGCTTCATGGACCAGGGCAGCTTCTTTACTGAGTGATGACATTTTCTTCTCCTGCAGGTGTGGCGTCTTTCGCCCTCGTTGTGGCAAAAGTATGCGCTCATTGTGCGTGAGGCGACGCACATAATCCAGTATTCACGACGATAATTATTGCAATTGCTGTTGCCTTTCAGCGTGACGATTCCAGACCAGCGCGCCGCCGATGAACAACGCGACGCCCGCCAGCCCCAGCGCAGGCTCCAGCCGGTGGGTTAGCCAGGTCGATAACGCCGACGTCACCGGGCCAATCAACTGCCCGATGGCATACCCGGTGGTGAGCAGTCCCGCCATATAACGCGTGTGGTTCGGTGCCAGCTCTCGGCCGTATAAAAGAGAGAGCTGCACGGCGCAAAGGAACCCACCACCTACCAGCAGCCCGCCCGTCAGCAAACCGCCGATGCCCGGCAGCAGCCAGGCCGCCAGGACACCCGCGCCCTGAAGCCACAGCACGATAGCCAGCCTGCGGTTAGCCGTGGAGATATGTCGCAAGGCAATGCTGAGCGCAATCCCCACCACAGCGGCGAGACCAAAAATCGGCCAGACAAACTGGGCAAACAGGCTGCCAGGAAAGCGCACGGCGGCCATTTGCGATAAAAAGGTCGCCGGAAGGATATAGCCAAATCCCGCCAGGCTGTAGCTCCAGACCAGGCGCTTTAAATCCGCGGTCAGCCGCAGCGGCTCAGGCGCAGTCCCCGGGCGATGAAGCTGACCCGCACGCGGCAGATAGCGTGCCACCAGCGCAATCAACACGAGCGCCAGCACGCCGTAGATCTGCCACGCCGCACCGGCCGAAAGGGATTTCGCCTGAATATAGACCGCGAGCAGGCCGCTCAGGGCGATACCCGCGCCGGGGCCGGCAAACACCGCAGCACTGAGCCCCGGTTTACCCAGTTGCCCCAGCCGCTCGTTGGTCCAGGCGGCAATGAGTACCATTGACCAGCCACTCATGCAGCCGATCGCAAAGCGCAGCAGGCCGTGTATGACGGCGTTATCCGCCGCCGCGGAGAACAGCGTCAATGCAACCGCACCCGTAATGCCGAGCCAGAGCCGCGTTTCAACAAAGCGGTGCGCGCGCATGGCATCCCATGCTCCCACCAGATAGCCAAGATAATTCATCGCCGCCACCAGGCCTGCGCTGGTGAGCGTGAGTTGCCCGGCGGCAATCATCAGCGGTACCTGAGGCGTAAAGGCAAAGCGCCCTATCCCCATCGCCACCACCAGAACGACAAACCCACTAAGCGCAATACGCAGCGCCATGACCGCTCCAATTGTTAAAGAAAAGTAAATTTATGATGCAGCATCTTGCCGTTCCGCGAAAGTGAAAGTTGCTCACAGGTAAATGAAAACGCTGTATTATGATGCTAATGAATAGCTATTCTCATTAAGGAGCCTTGCATGGAACTGCTCGAAGAGCACCGTTGTTTTGAAGGTCGACAGCAGCGCTGGCGGCACGACTCCACCACGCTGAACTGCGCCATGACGTTCAGTATTTTCCTGCCTCCGGCAGAGAATCCGCCTGTTCTGTTCTGGCTTTCTGGCCTGACCTGCAACGACGAAAACTTCACAACCAAAGCCGGTGCGCAGCGTATTGCGGCCGAGCTGGGTATCGCGCTGGTGATGCCCGATACCAGCCCCCGTGGGGACGATGTGGCGGATGATGCAGGATACGACCTGGGTAAAGGCGCCGGGTTTTACCTGAATGCGACCGAGCAGCCGTGGGCGAGTCATTATCGTATGTATGACTACATCCGTGACGAGCTGCCTGCGCTGATTCAGGCCGAATTCGCGGTAAACGATCGCTGCGCCATCAGCGGACATTCCATGGGCGGACACGGGGCGCTAATCATGGCGCTGAAAAACCCCGGGAAATATACCAGCGTCTCTGCGTTCGCGCCGATTGTTAACCCAACGCAGGTACCGTGGGGACAAAAAGCCTTCACCCACTATCTGGGCAAAGATGAAACGAAATGGCAGGAATGGGACAGCTGTGCGCTGATGCTGGCGAGCGACTCAGCAAATGCGATCCCGATGCTTATCGATCAGGGCGATGCGGATCAGTTCCTCGCCGGGCAACTCCAGCCCGCCGTTTTAGCTGAAGCGGCACGCCAGAAGGACTGGCCGCTCACGCTGCGCATTCAGCCAGGATATGACCACAGCTATTACTTTATGGCCTCCTTTATTGAGGATCATCTCCGCTTCCACGCGGCGCATTTGTTCGCGTAATTTTCGCTATTTGCCCGATAGCCTCTCGCCTGTCGGGCTTTTACCCTTATTGACATAATCCTATCCGCTTGAATCCAGGCTATTTTCTTGCCAACACATCAAACACAAATGATTTCAATTATCATTTGTGTTTACAATTATACATTCTTTTGTACAATTCCAGACTCTTCTCCATCACAAAGAGTGCTTACAAGACAAATACATACAGTTCTCAGGGTTATCCCGATGGAGTTTTTTTCTTTTTATATGGAATGTACAAATGACAATACCACGCGTTAAATTGCTGGCCGCTGCCATTGGCGCCGCCACACTTTCCTCCTTCGTTCACGCAGCCGATCAGGACACCGTTGTCGTCACTGCGACGGGTTTTGAACAAAAAATCCAGAATGCCCCCGCCTCCATCTCGGTGATTTCAAAACAGCAGATTGAAGATAAAGCCTACCGTGATGTCACCGATGCCCTGAAAGACGTCCCGGGCGTCGTCGTTACTGGCGGCGGGAGCAGCAGTGATATCAGTATTCGCGGCATGGCGTCGCAGTACACGCTGTTCCTGGTGAACGGCAAACGCGTGAGTACGCGCAGTACCCGCCCAAACAGCGACAACTCGGGCATTGAACAAGGCTGGCTGCCGCCGCTGGAGTCCATTGAGCGTATCGAGGTTATCCGTGGCCCGATGTCCTCACTTTACGGCTCTGATGCTATGGGTGGAGTCATCAACGTCATTACCAAAAAAGTGTCGAACACCAAAGCCTGGACAGGTTCGTTGCATGGCGATGCAACCTTCCAGGAAAACAATGATTCCGGTGATATCTTTCAGACCAACGCCTACGCTTCAGGTCCCCTGATTGACGGGCTGCTTGGCGCAAAAGTGACGGGGCTTTTGTCACGCCGCGCAGAAGATAAGATTGTGAACGGGTATAACGAGCAGAAAATGCGTAACGGCGGTATTACGTTGAATTTCACGCCGGACGAGCAAAATGATTTCGACCTCGACTTTACCCGTGAACTTCAGGACAGAAACAGCACGCCGGGGATGTCGAAAGCGACGGAAACCTGCCGTGGAACGACCTGTACGCCAAATACCAAAAGCGAAACCCGCTATGAACATACCACCTACTCATTAACCCACAGCGGTTATTACGACGACTTCAATACCACCAGCTACATCCAACAGGAAGAGACGAATAACCCGGATCGTGAAATGCGCTCGTACAACACCACCTTCAACAACCAGAACCAGATCTTCCTCGCCGATCATACCCTGACTCTCGGCGGGCAATATCGCTATGAGAAACTGCGCGACAACGGCAATCAACTGGAGGCTGCCGATGGCCTGAACAAACTGACACGCTGGAGTTGGGCACTGTTTGCCGAAGATGAATGGGCAATGACGGAAAGCTTTACGTTAACCGGCGGCCTGCGCATGGACAAAGACCAAAACTATGGTACTAACTGGACGCCACGTGGTTACGGTGTATGGCACCTCGCCGACCAGTGGACATTAAAAGGCGGGGTTTCTGCGGGCTACCGTGCACCGGACCTGCGTCAGTCGTCTGCCAGCTGGGGGCAGGTAACGGGTGGTGGCCGTCTTGACGGTATCATCGTTGGCAACCCGGACCTGAAACCAGAGAAGAGTCTGAGTGAAGAGATCGCCCTGCTCTGGGATAATAACGACAATCTTAATGCCGGTGTGACGCTGTTCAATACCGACTTCAAAGACAAAATTACTGAAGTTCGCCGCTGTAACAGCAGTTCCGATCCCGCCTGTACGATTGGCGATCATAGCTATGATTTCGTGAGCGACCGCGTCAACGTGGACAAAGCCAACATGCGCGGCGTGGAGTCTACCTTCGGCTGGAAAATCACGCGCGATGTGAACTGGACTGCAAACTACACTTATACGGAATCCGAGCAGAAGAGCGGCCAGTTCTCCGGTAAGCCGTTGAACAAAATGCCAAAACATATGTTCAATACCACCCTGGACTGGCAGGCGACACCAGACGTCGGCTTCTGGAGTCGTCTGAACCTGCGCGGTAAAACGTCTGAGTATCTGAGCCGTACATCAATGTCCCAGGGTACACCGTCCTATACCCAGGTGGATGTGGGTCTGCGCTACAACGCGAACAAAAACCTGCTTGTGACTGCCGGTGTGTATAACGTGCTCGATAAGCAAATTGATTACGATACGTATGACACCGTGCTTGATGGACGTCGTTATACCGTGGGCATGACTTACAGCTTCTAACCGCCCCATAAAAAAGCCCGCTCAGTTGAGCGGGCTGAAAGAGAGGAATTGCGGTTATTGTTTAAATCGTTCCGGGAATTCCATTTCACTGTAGCGAACGAAGTGTGTTCCTTTCGTCAGTTTGTAACCAAACCAGATGATCAGGAACAGCGGAATACCGATGTAGGTTGCCGTGACGGCGCCCCAGTCGATAGTATCCGCGAGGAACGCTTCATAGTTCTGGCCCAGCGTAATAATCAGACACAGAATGAAGGCGAAAATTGGCCCCAGCGGGAAGAACCCTGAGCGATACGGCAGGTCGTTCAGATCATGACCTTGCATCACGTAACCGCGACGGAAGCGATAGTGGCTGATGGCAATGCCCAGCCAGGCGATAAAGCCCGTCATCCCGGAGGTGTTAAGCAGCCACAGGTAAACCGTCTGGTTGCCGAACATGGAGGTCAGGAAGCACAGACCGGCAATCACCGTGGTGGCGTACAGAGCGTTACGTGGCACACCACCGCGAGACAGTTTAGCGAAGATGCGCGGCGCTTTACCGTCGCAGGCCAGGGTGTAAAGCATACGGGTGGACGCGTACATACCGGAGTTACCCGCAGACAGCACTGCCGTCAGGATCACCGCATTCATTACCGCCGCCGCAGAGAGCAGTCCCGCGTGCTGGAAGACCAGAGTGAACGGGCTAACGCTGATGTCTTTCACATCGTTACGCAGCAGGCTTGGATCGGTATACGGAATGATCAGGCTGATAATCAGGATCGCGAACACGTAGAACAGCAGGATACGCCAGAAGACCTGACGCACCGCGCGAGGAATGTTCTTCTCCGGGTTTTCAGATTCACCGGCCGCAATACCAATCAGCTCAGTGCCCTGGAAAGAGAAGCCGACAATCATCGCCACGCCAATCATGGCCGAGAACCCACCGGCAAACGGCGCATCGCCTATTGTCCAGTTGCTCCAGCCCGCAGGCTCTGCCCCTTTGAAAATACCAACGATCATCGCCACACCGACGACGATAAAGATGATGACGGTTGCCACTTTGATCAAAGAGAACCAGTATTCCGCTTCACCAAACCCGCGTACGGAGATGTAGTTCAGCAGGAAAATGACGACCAGGAACAACGCGCTCCAGATCCAGCCCGGCGTGTCCGGGAACCACCAGGTCATCACCAGCTGTGCGGCGACGAGGTCAACGGCGATGGTAACAGCCCAGTTGTACCAGTAGTTCCAGCCCAGCGCGAAGCCGAAGCCTTCTTCCACATATTTTTGTCCGTAGGTCGAAAACGAACCGGATACCGGCATGTATGCCGCCAGTTCACCCAGGCTGGTCATCAGGAAGTAGACCATCAGGCCAATCAGGATATAAGAGAATAATGCCCCACCCGGGCCGGCTGCCGAAATCGTTGCGCCAGAGGCAACGAAAAGACCTGTACCGATGGAGCCGCCAATGGCGATCATCGTTAGGTGACGCGCCTTGAGTTCACGACGTAGCGTGGGCGCTTCTGTGGTTTTAGTTTCTGAAACCATGTGAAAATGCTGTCCATTCAATAAATGAGGCGCGATTGTAGCAGACGATCGGCGTTCCTTCCGGCAGAAATACTCAGTTATAAGAGAGCTTCATGACGCGGCCAGGATTATAAGTAAAGCATCATTTTTCCCTCCCCCTTTTGGGGAGAGGGCCAGGATGAGGGGCAATTTCACATCTCGCAATAGCGCAGAAAACGCTGCAGCGAACTGGAAAGGTGTTTCTGACGATGATGGATGCACCACAGCGTGCGCACCAGTTTCGGCAATGGAACAGGAATTTCCACCAGCGATCCCGTCTCAAGCTGTTCGACAATCACGCGTCGGGAAAGGCAGCTGATCCCCAGTCCATGACGCACCGCATGCTTAATCGCCTCCGAGTTACCCAGCTCCATTCCCAGCTGGAAATGCGGCAAATGAGACAGCAGCAGGTAATCGACAATTTCACGCGTGCCGGAACCCTGCTCGCGCAGGATCCACTGAGCCTGCGCCAGGCGCTCCAGCGTCACCTCGCCCTGTAATAAAGAAGAGGCCGGGGAGGCAAACACCACCAGCTCATCTTCCAGCCAGGGCTCAGCGATGATATCGACGTTGTGGCACGGACCTTCAATGAGACCGATATCCACGCGAAAATCGATCACCGCGTTGATGACGTCCTGGCTGTTACCCACGCTCATCTCCAGCGGCAACGAGGGAAAATCCCGGCGATAGCGGGCAATCACTTCCGGCAGGATGTAGTTACCGATGGTACTGCTGGCAAAAACGCGGATCGCGCCGTTGTCTTCGCGGAACAGCTGTTCAATTTCGATAGCCTGCTCCAGCAGAGCCAGCGCGCGCGGGTAAAGCAGGCGGCCATGCTCATTGACCACCAGACGCTTCCCTACCCTGTCGAAAAGCTGAACGCCTAACTGTCCTTCGAGATCGGTCAACGCCGCGCTAACGGCAGACTGAGAGAGCGCCAGCATTTGTGACGCCTGAGTCGTAGAGCCGCTCTTCAGCACTTCGGCAAACACTTCCAGCTGACGCAATGTAATGTGCATGGTCACTTACCACTTATATAGATTGATTATAAGTATATAATCAATTTTATTTTTAAGCCAGATCGCCGTAACCTTTAGCCAGACAAAGGAGAAGGTTATGTCAGAACTCACCTTACAACATCATCGTACAGTGTGGCACTTCTTGCCGGGTCTCGCGCTCAGCGCCGTCGTCACCGGTGTGGCCTTATGGGGCGGCAGTATACCGGCAGTGGCCGGCGCCGGGTTTAGTGCATTAACGCTGGCTATTTTGCTCGGCATGGTGGTCGGGAATACCGTCTACCCGCACATCTGGAAATCCTGCGACGGGGGCGTCATTTTCGCCAAACAACATTTATTACGTCTGGGCATTATTCTTTACGGCTTCCGCCTGACCTTTTCGCAGATTGCGGATGTCGGCGTGAGCGGGATTGCCATTGATGTCCTGACCCTTTCGAGCACCTTTATGCTGGCGTGCTTTATCGGCCAGAAGGTGTTTGGCCTGGACAAGCAGACCAGCTGGTTAATTGGCGCAGGCAGCAGCATTTGCGGTGCGGCAGCGGTACTGGCAACGGAACCGGTCGTTAAAGCTGAAGCCAGTAAAGTGACGGTGGCCGTCGCGACGGTGGTCATCTTCGGTACGCTGGCGATCTTCCTTTATCCGGCTATGTATCCGCTGGTGGCGCACTGGTTTAGCCCGGAAACCTACGGCATCTATATCGGTTCGACGATGCACGAGGTGGCACAGGTGGTCGCAGCAGGTCACGCCATCAATCCGGAAGCGGAAAATGCCGCGGTCATCGCCAAAATGCTGCGCGTCATGATGCTGGCCCCGTTCCTGATTTTCCTGGCCGCGCGGGTTAAGCAACTGGCTCCGGCAGGTAGCAGCGAGAAAAGCAAAATCACCATCCCGTGGTTTGCGATCCTGTTCATCGTGGTCGCTATCTTTAACTCGTTCCACCTGCTGCCAAAAGCGGTCGTGGATATGCTGGTGACGCTGGATACGGTGCTGCTGGCCATGGCGATGGCGGCTCTGGGTGTGACCACGCACGTCAGCGCCCTGAAAAAAGCCGGTGCAAAACCGCTGCTGATGGCGCTGGTGCTCTTTATCTGGCTGATTGTGGGCGGCGGCGCGATTAACCTCGCCGTACACAGCCTGATGGCATAAACCCTCTCGTCGTTCTCCTGTTAACCCGTTATGATAAGCGTTTCGGGTTAACAGGAGTCTTTTTATGAAATATGTTGGAGCGCACGTCAGCGCTGCAGGTGGCCTTGCAAACGCCGCCATTCGCGCCGCCGAAATCGAGGCAACCGCTTTCGCCCTGTTCACCAAAAATCAGCGCCAGTGGCGCGCCGCACCGCTCACCACCGACGTGATTGATGATTTCAAAGCCGCCTGTGAAAAATACCACTACGGGCCGGGCCAGATCCTTCCCCACGACAGCTATCTGATTAACCTCGGTCATCCGGTTCAGGAAGCGCTGGATAAATCCCGCGAGGCGTTCCTTGATGAAGTGCAGCGCTGTGAACAGCTGGGGCTGACGCTGCTGAACTTCCATCCGGGTAGCCATCTGATGCAGATCGACGAAGACGCCTGTCTGGCGCGTATTGCTGAGTCCATCAACATCACCCTGGAGAAAACCAACGGCGTGACCGCGGTGATCGAAAACACCGCCGGTCAGGGCAGCAATCTCGGCTTTAAGTTCGAACATCTGGCGGCGATCATCGACGGCGTGGAAGATAAATCCCGCGTGGGCGTGTGCATTGATACCTGTCACGCGTTTGCGGCCGGTTACGATCTGCGTACAACCGAGGCAACGAAAAACACGTTCGATGAGTTTGAGCGCATCGTTGGCTTCAAGTACCTGCGCGGTATGCACCTCAACGATGCGAAAAGCGCCTTTGGTAGCCGGGTTGACCGCCACCATAGCCTGGGCGAAGGCAATATCGGTCACGATGCATTTCGCTTTATTATGCAGGATGCCCGTTTCGACGGTATCCCCATGGTGCTGGAAACCATTAATCCGGATATCTGGGCGGAAGAGATCGCCTGGCTCAAGGCACAGCAGACCGCTGAACAGGCGGCATAAAAAAAGCCGGGTTGCTTCGCACCCGGCTTTTTTGTTGCTTATCGCTTACGCTGCTTTTGCAACCACTTCCGCTTCCGGACGTTTCAGCACCGCGTAAGAGAGTCCCGCCACCAGCGTACCGGCAATGATTGCCAGCAGGTAACCCAGTACCGGGGTGATTGCGCCTGGGATCAGCAGGACGAACAGACCACCATGTGGTGCCATCAGCTTCGCGCCAATCGCCATGGAGATGGCCCCCGTCACCGCACCGCCCACGATACAGCATGGCAGCACACGCATTGGATCACGCGCCGCGAACGGGATTGCACCTTCGGTAATGAAGCACAGACCCAGCACCAGCGCCGCTTTACCGCCTTCCTGCTGCGCTTTGTCGAACTTACGACGGGCGATAATGGTCGCCAGGCCGAGCGCCAGAGGTGGCACCATACCGGCCGCCATGATCGCCGCCATCGGCGCGTAGGTCTGGGTACTCAGCAGGCCAACGCCAAACGCGTATGCCGCTTTGTTCACCGGACCGCCCATATCGGTACACATCATACCGCCGAGGATTGCGCCCAGCAGAACCGCGTTCGCCGTACCCATGGTTTGCAGCCAGTGGGTCAGACCCGTCAGGATGCCCGCTACCGGTTTACCGATGAGGTAAATCATCGCCAGACCCACCACCAGGCTGGAAATCAGCGGGATGATGAGAATCGGTTTCAGCGCTTCCATACTCTGCGGCAGCTTCAGCTTCGAGCTGATCAGCTTCGCGACGTAACCGGCCAGGAAGCCAGCAATGATACCGCCGATAAAGCCGGAACCGGTGCTGACGGCCAGCATACCGCCAATAAGACCCGGCGTCAGACCAGGACGATCAGCGATGGAGAAAGCGATAAAGCCTGCCAGAACCGGCACCATCAGCGCGAACGCTGACCCCCCGCCGATCTGCATCAGCGCAGCCGCAAGCGTACCTTCTTCTTTAAATGCTGTAATACCAAACGCAAACGACAGCGCGATACACAGACCACCCGCCACCACCATCGGCAGCATGTAAGACACACCCGTCAGCAGGTGACGGTAGGCCCCCGCAGACTCTTTCTTCCCTTCGGTGGCGGTTTTAGCCGCACCGGTAGCCTGGTAAGGTTTGGCTTCCGCCAGCGCTTTATCAAATTCCTGAGCGGTCTTTTTCAGCGCCAGGCCGGTTGAGGTGCGGTACATCGGCTTACCGGCAAACTTCGCCAGATCGACTTCGATATCGGCCGCCACAATCACCAGATCGGCTTCCGCCACTTCTTCCGGGGTGATGGCGTTACCGGCACCCACGGAGCCACGGGTTTCGACTTTTACCCACCAGCCGCGTTTTTTCGCTTCGGTTTCAATGGCTTCAGCCGCCATAAAGGTATGCGCTACCCCAGTTGGACACGCCGTTACCGCCACAATGCGTTTCGGCCCGGTGGCCGCAGCCGCGGTCGGTGCTGTCGCGACAGGTGCGCTGTAAACCGACGCGTGGCCTTTCGCTTCACTCAGGAACAGGTCTGGATGTGCCACCGCGCGATTAATATCGCCCAGCCACACTTTTTTACCGTTCAGCGCACTGTCCGCAGGGATTTTATCACCCAGAACAATCGCCAGTTCAGCATCACCCGGGTTATCAATGATGTCCAGGTGTGCTTTTTGTGCCGCCGCGCCCAGCAGGGTCTTCGCCATATAGGCGCGAGCCTGTCCGAGACCGGAGTCAATGATCAGCAGCGTTTTCATTATTCCTCTCCTGCTGTTAGTTAAAAGGTTTTAAGTCAACGCGCGCCATCATCGCGGCTAACTGGGTACGATCGGTAATACCGACATTGCTCTGGCTCACGGCCAGGGCTGCAACGGCGGTGGCAAGACGTAACGTATGTTCACTGGATTCACGCATCAGCAGGCCGTAAATCAGGCCGCCAACCATCGAATCCCCAGCGCCAACGGTACTCACAACTTCCATTGACGGCGGTTTGGCAATCCATTCGCCAGAAGCGTTAACCCACAACGCGCCTTCTGCACCCAGCGAGATCACGACGTGAGCGATACCCTGCTCACGCAGCGCATGGGCTGCATCAATCACATCTTTTAATTCTGGCAGCTTACGGCCAGCCCAAATCTCCAGTTCGCGGCGATTCGGCTTCACCAGCCATGGAGACGCTTTCAGACCCGCAACCAGTGCGTCACGGCTGCTGTCGAAAATAATGCATGGGCACTGGCTACGCAGGCGCGTCATCCAGTCGGTAAACGCTTCCGGGCTCACGCCAGACGGCAGGCTGCCGCTGACGCACACCATGTCGAACTGACCGAGCCAGGTGAGAGAGTCGTTAACAAAGCGCTCCCAGTCTGACGGGGTGACTTCGAAGCCAGAGAAGTTCAGGTCAGTCACTTCACCGTCTTTCTCCGTCAGCTTGACGTTGATACGGGTACGGCCCTGAACGACCTGGAAGCGGTTAGCAATGCCCAGCTCGCTGAACAGCTGCTGGAAACCGTCCTGGTTATCTTTACCGAGGAATCCACCCACGGTGACATCGATACCGAGATCCTTGAGCACTTTCGCGACGTTAATCCCTTTGCCCGCAGCATGCAGGCCAGTGGTACGCACGAGGTTTACTTCGCCGCGCTCAATCTCCGGGCAAAACCCCACCAGGTCATATGCCGGGTTCAGCGTAATAGTCGCAACACGTCTGCTCATTATGCGCCCTCCCCCAGACCTGCCGCGATGGCGTCGCCAATCGCTTTCAGCGCCTGTTCAGCATCAGCACCCTGCGCGGTGAAACGCAGACGGTGACCTTTCTTCACGCCCAGCGCGACCACTTTCATCAGACTACGGCCGTTGGCCGGTTTGCCCGTGCCATCAAGGTTAGCCACGGTGATCTCACTTTCGAATTGTTTAATGGTATTCACCAGCATGGTGCCTGGACGGGCGTGCAGGCCGTGTTCGTTACGTACCACGAACTCAGCGGTCAGCAGGTCATCCGTCAGCGCATCATCACTGGTCAGCAGAGCCAGCACGGTGGCAGCATCCGCGTTCAGCAATTTTTCAGCTTTATTATTCAGCAGCAGATCGCCCAGACGCTTCAGCACCGACACTGGCTGCTCATCGTTCATCGCCACGGTGACCAGCATGGCGGCAGGCTCACCCTCAACGTCAAACGCTGTGGCTGCACGGCTCACCGCGATAGCACTGCGCAGGTTGCCTTCAGCACTGTCGTTCAGCCAGATACTCTGGCCAAGATTCAACGGTTTGTCGTTAATCACGCGCGTCACGAAGGTGGCATCAGCCGCCCCGGCTTCTTTAAGACGACCCGCGTTCAGCGCCTGCAGCGTGACCAGATCCGAAGCCACAACATCCAGCGTCAGCGTGTCATTATCCAGTTTCAGCGCTTCACTCTGTTTTTCACCCATCAGCAAGGCACGCAGCTCTTCAGCGGTTGTCGCAGACTTCAGCTGTTCCGCCACGGCGTCATCACTCAGGACATGCGTTAGCTGACGCAGCAGACCCAAATGTTCGTCGCTGCTGGCCGCAATGCCGATAGCCACATACGCTACCTGACCTTCGCCCCAGAGCACGCCCTGCGGGAACTGATAAACCTTCACGCCGGTTTTCAGCACCTGGTCGCGAGTGTCTGTTGTACCGTGCGGAATGGCAATCCCATTACCGAGGAAGGTGGAGGTCTGCTGCTCGCGCGCCAGCATACCGTTTACGTAGCCGTCCGCGACGTTGCCTGCCTGCACAAGGGCAGCGGCAACCTGACGAATAGCCTCTTCTTTATCCCCGGCCTGAGCGCCCGGGTGAATATCCTGAACAGATAACTGGAACATGGTTCTCCTCTCCTGCTGAAAGTGAATCGTTTCAGCTTACATGAGAAAAAATACGCTAGCCTGCTCCGTTTGCTAAAACAAGATAGCGCTGAAACGTTTCAAAAAGTCTTGCGCTTTCTGCAATGTCTTGCAAGAAAAGTCGTATTTCCGATCTCAGAATTTAGAGATGCAGCACATTTCTTCCGCATTCAGCTGAATTTTGCTGAAGTTCAGCAAATCAGTTTCAGCTAAGTTCAGCCAGCAGGGTGAGAAGTTGAAATGCCATTTTGATTTTTCGTGGCATCATTGACCTCGTCCACTGTTTATTTTTTAGCTAACGGCGTAAACTCCGCCCCTCTCTGTTACTCGCTAATTATAAAACATGCATAACACCCCTGCGGCCACCTCGCCGAAGCCCTTCGATTTGACGTCAACGGCGTTCCTGATTGTTGCCTTCTTCACGGGCATTGCTGGCGCGTTGCAAACCCCAACGCTGAGCTTATTCCTGACCAACGAGGTTCACGCCCGTCCTGCGATGGTTGGCTTCTTTTTTACCGGGAGCGCCATTATCGGCATCCTGGTAAGCCAGTTCCTGGCGGGCCGTTCCGACCGAAAAGGCGATCGTAAAAGCCTGATCGTTTTCTGCTGCCTGATGGGCGTCCTGGCCTGCGTTTTGTTTGCCTGGAACCGTAGCTACTTCATTTTATTGTTCGTGGGGGTTTTTCTGAGCAGCTTTGGCTCAACCGCCAACCCGCAGCTGTTTGCCCTCGCCCGCGAGCATGCCGACCATACCGGGCGTGAAGCGGTGATGTTCAGCTCGGTCCTACGTGCTCAGGTGTCGCTGGCGTGGGTGATTGGCCCGCCGCTGGCTTACGCGCTGGCGATGGGGTTTGGCTTTACGGTGATGTACCTGAGCGCGGCGGTCGCGTTTGTGGCGTGCGGTGCGATGGTGTGGTGCTTCCTGCCGTCAATGCGCAAAGAGCCCAAAGTGGCGACAGGCGTCCTGGAGGCCCCGCGCCGTAATCGACGCGATGCCCTGCTGCTGTTTGTTATCTGCACGCTGATGTGGGGCACCAACAGCCTGTATATCATTAACATGCCGCTGTTTATTATTGATGAACTGCATCTGCCGGAGAAACTGGCCGGCATAATGATGGGCACCGCTGCCGGTCTGGAGATCCCGACCATGCTGATAGCGGGCTATTACGCGAAGCGTTTCGGAAAACGTTTTTTGATGCGCATCGCGGCCGTCGCCGGGCTGCTGTTCTACGTTGGTATGCTGACGGTCCATACGCCGGGGCTGCTGCTGGCTTTACAGCTGCTGAACGCCATCTATATCGGGATTCTGGCGGGGATTGGCATGCTCTACTTCCAGGATCTGATGCCGGGCCAGGCAGGCTCAGCGACCACCCTTTATACTAATACCACGCGCGTGGGCTGGATTATTGCAGGCTCCATGGCCGGGGTCGTTGCTGAGATCTGGAACTACCACACGGTGTTCTGGATTGCGCTGGTGATGTGTACGCTGACCATTGGCTGTCTGGCGAGAATCAAAGACGTTTAAGGCGCGGTGAGCGCTTCCAGCTCAAGCAGATAGAGCATCGCCTGCGCACGCGAACTGCCGCACATCTCGACCCCAGGCTGTAGCCCGGAGCAGACCTTCGGGCGCAGGGGCGAACCAAAGATCATACACAGGTTGGATTCAGAGAGCTGAACACAGCGGGTATTGGCGGGCTTGCCCTCCGGCATTCCGGGTATCGGGCTTGAAATGGACGGAGCGGTACAGCACGCGCCGCAATCTGGACGACAATCCATACATGCTCTCTCAGTGACGAAGCCCGTGCAGTCGGGCATCGGGCGCACAGTAACACCTTTTGTGCGTTGATAGCAAAAGCCACGAATTCCGCTTGCCTGAAAGGCCGCGCACGAGTAATTTGGCGCGATATTTTTTACCTCCCGTAAACAGGATTATTGCAATGCCAAGAGCGAACGAAATTAAGAAAGGTATGGTACTGAATTACAACGGCAAACTGCTGATTGTGAAAGACATCGACATTCAGGCTCCCAGCGCCCGTGGTGCTGCCACGCTGTACAAAATGCGTTTTGCCGATGTGCGTACCGGCCTGAAAGTGGAAGAGCGCTTTAAAGGTGACGATATTGTCGATACCGTGACCCTGACCCGTCGCTATGTTGATTTCTCTTACGTCGACGGCAACGAGTACGTGTTCATGGATAAAGAAGATTACACCCCGTATATCTTCACCAAAGATCAGATTGAAGAAGAGCTGCTGTTCATCCCTGAAGGCGGTATGCCTGACATGCAGGTTCTGACATGGGATGGCGTGCTGCTGGCGCTGGAACTGCCTCAGACCGTCGATCTGGAAATCGTTGAGACGGCACCTGGCATCAAGGGCGCATCCGCAAGTGCCCGCAACAAACCTGCCACTCTGACCACCGGTCTGGTTGTGCAGGTGCCGGAATACCTCTCCGCAGGCGAGAAAATCCGCATCCATATCGAAGAAAAACGCTATATGGGTCGCGCTGACTGATCGCGGCGTTTGTCGGGTGGCGGCTTCGCCTTACCCGACCTACAAAAACACAAAAACCGGCTCTCAGGCCGGTTTTTTTGTAGGCCCGGTAAGCGTAGCGCCACCGGGCAACAGAACTTAAAGAAGCTCCGGGTATTTCGTCATCTTCAGCGCCAGCTCAACGCCGCGCACTTCCGCCATCCCTTTCAGTCGGCCTATGGCCGAATAGCCTGGGTTGGTTTTCTTGCGCAGATCGTCCAGCATCTGGTGCCCGTGGTCCGGGCGGAACGGAATAGGACGGACATCGCCAGCCTGCTTACGACGCGCCTCTTCTGCCAGGATGGCATCGACCACCGCGACCATATTGACGTCTCCGCCCAGGTGCGCGGCTTCGTGGAAGGTCTTAGGATTATCCTCCCGGCAGGTTGCGCGCAAATGCGTGAAGTGAATGCGATCGCCAAAGGCTTCAATCATCTGCACCAGGTCGTTATCCGCGCGAACACCGTAGGAACCCGTACACATGGTAAAGCCGTTATAGATGCTGTTGACCGTCTCTTTCAGCCACTGCATATCTTCGATAGTGGAAACGATGCGCGGCAGACCGAGGATAGGACGCGGTGGATCGTCCGGATGCACGGCCAGACGCACGCCGACTTCTTCCGCAACCGGTACGATAGCGCGCAGGAAATAAGCCATGTTTTCACGCAGCTGGTTCTTATCAATATCGCCGTATTCCGCCAGACGCGCGCGGAACTGGTCCAGCGTGTATCCCTCTTCTGCGCCCGGCAGGCCCGCAATGATGTTGCGGGTCAGCTTTTCAATATCCGCTGCACTCGCGTCATTAAACCATTGAAGCGCCTGCTGCTGCTCTTCAGCGGTGTAATCCGCGTCGGCGCCAGGGCGTTTCAGGATGTGCAGCTCAAATGCCGCAAAGGCAATCTGGTCGAAACGCAGCGCTTTTGAGCCGTCCGGCATCGGGTATTCCAGATCGGTCCGCGTTCAGTCCAGAATAGGCATGAAGTTATAGCAAACCGTATCAATGCCGCAGGCCGCCAGGTTGCGAATGCTCTGCTGGTAGTTCGCAATCCAGGTCTGGTAATCCCCGGAATGGGTTTTGATATCTTCGTGGACCGGAATGCTCTCCACGACAGACCAGGTTAATCCCTTCTCCGCCAGCAGCGCCTGGCGCTGTTGAATTTCCTCAACCGGCCAGACCTGGCCGTTAGGAATGTGATGCAGCGCCGTCACGACACCCGTTGCGCCAGCCTGACGCACATCATCAAGAGAAACCGGATCGTTCGGCCCGTACCAACGCCAGGTTTGTTCCATTGCCTCACCCTCTAAAGTTGTTATACCAATATGTGTTACCGCAATGACGACTACCATACATGTTTAGCGTACAGGGTCAACATACCGCCACACGTTGATTGATCCAACTCACAGAACGGGGATATTTACGGCTCACCAATTTTATTTGCTGTCATATAACTTTACACTGGCATTGTTAATTAATGGTTAATCAGGTGTGTATTTCATGAAGACAATTGCCTCCACCTCGCTTCCTGCCCATGTTCAGCAACCTCGCTACGATCGCAAGCAATTACGCTCCCGGATCGTCCATTTTGGCTTTGGCGCATTTCACCGCGCGCACCAGGCGCTGTTAACAAACCGGGTGCTGAATGAAAAAGGCGGCGACTGGGGGATTTGTGAGATTAGCCTCTTTAGCGGTGATGTGCTGATGGGCCAGCTGCGCGCGCAGGATCATCTGTTTACCGTGCTGGAGAAAGGTGCTGAAGGAAATCAGCCAATCATTGTCGGCGCCGTTCATGAATGCCTGAATGCAAAGCTTGATTCCCTGTCCGCCATTATTGAGAAATTTTGTGAGCCCCAGGTGGCGATTGTATCGCTCACCATCACCGAGAAAGGCTACTGCATCGATCCCGCGACCGGTAAGCTGGATCGACAAAACGCGCGGATCCAGCACGACCTGGACAACCCCGCCGAACCGCATTCTGCGCCTGGGATCCTGGTCGAGGCGCTACATCGCCGCCGCGAGCGAGGTTTGCCAGCGTTTACCGTGCTTTCCTGTGACAATATTCCTGACAATGGCCACGTGGTGAAAAATGCCGTGCTTGGCATGGCGCAGAAACGTTCCCCGGCCCTGGCGGAGTGGATCGAAGGCCACGTGAGTTTTCCGGGCACGATGGTCGACAGAATTGTTCCCGCGGCGACGGAGGCCTCGCTTGCAGAAATCGCCGATGCGCTCGGCGTCGACGATCCGTGTGCCATCAGCTGCGAGCCGTTTATTCAGTGGGTGGTGGAAGATAATTTTGTTGCCGGGCGTCCGGAGTGGGAAGTGGCAGGTGTCCAGATGGTGCAGGACGTTCTGCCGTGGGAACAGATGAAATTACGCATGCTCAACGGCAGCCACTCTTTCCTGGCGTATCTGGGATACCTCGCCGGGTACGCGCATATTAATGAATGTATGGAGGATGCCGCCTTCCGTGAAGCCGCCCGGCGGTTAATGCTGGAGGAGCAGGCGCCTACGCTGCGTATAAAGGATGTGGACCTGACCGCCTATGCCGACAGCCTGATTGCGCGCTTCGCCAACCCGGCGCTGCAACACCGGACCTGGCAGATTGCGATGGACGGTAGCCAGAAACTGCCGCAACGGATGCTGGATGGCATCCGCATCCACCTTGAGCGAAATACCGACTGGCCTCTTCTGGCACTGGGCGTTGCCGGCTGGATACGGTACGTCAGCGGTACCGACGAACGCGGCAACGCGATTGATGTTCGCGATCCCCTCAGCGATAAAATTCGCGCGATTGTCGGGGCCAGCCACGACGCTGACCGCGTTAACGCGCTGCTGGGGCTGAGCGAGGTCTTTGGCCACGATCTCCCCCAGAATAGCGTATTTGTTGAGGCGGTAAGCGAGGCATACGCGCGCATCACCCGCCGCGGCGCCCGTCATGCTGTTATAGAAACGTTAAATTTTTAACGATTATTGCGCTTAACGCGAACGGACGTCGCCGCCGTTCGCCCTTCCCCTTCTCATTGGGTACGTTTTTCGCCAGGATAAGAGAATAGTGTTATAGCATCACAATTCTCGTCTGGAGTGCATGTGACCAAAACGAACCTCATCACCGGTTTTCTCGGCAGCGGTAAAACCACCTCAATTCTCCATCTGCTGGCGAATAAAGATCCTGCAGAGAAATGGGCCGTACTGGTCAATGAATTTGGCGAAGTGGGCATTGATGGTGCGCTGCTGTCAGAGAGTGGCGCAATGATTAAAGAGATCCCCGGCGGGTGCATGTGCTGCGTCAATGGCCTGCCGATGCAGGTCGGGCTCAATACGCTGCTGCGTCAGGGTAAACCGGACCGCCTGCTGATTGAGCCTACCGGTCTGGGCCATCCGAAGCAGATCCTCGATTTGCTGACCGCACCGGTCTACGAGCCGTGGATCGATCTGCGCGCCACCCTGTGCCTGCTCGACCCGCGTCTGCTGCTTGATGAAAAAGCGGTGG
This sequence comes from Enterobacter sp. ZOR0014, assembly GCF_000798855.1. Classification (NCBI taxonomy): domain Bacteria; kingdom Pseudomonadati; phylum Pseudomonadota; class Gammaproteobacteria; order Enterobacterales; family Enterobacteriaceae; genus Enterobacter; species Enterobacter sp. ZOR0014. Next base: position 48,850 of record NZ_JTLF01000120.1, read on the forward strand.
CCAATGAGAACTTCCGCGATCAGCTCGCCTCGGCGGACGTTATTGTCGCTAATAAAGAAGATCGCGCCACGGCGGAAAGCCAGGCCGCGCTTGAGGCGTGGTGGCAACATTTCGGCGGCAATCGTACCCGCGTGCAGACCACCCAGGGAAAAATCGATAGCGCCCTGCTCGACCTGCCTCGCCAGAATCTGGCGGAACTCCCGGCCAGCGCAGAGCATGCTCATCACCATCCCGTTAAACAGGGACTGGCGGCGCTTAGCCTGCCAGAGCACCAGCGCTGGCGACGTAATCTGAACAGCGGCCAGGGATATCAGGCCTGCGGATGGATTTTCGATGCCGATACGGTTTTCGACACCATAGGCATCCTTGAGTGGGCCAGACTTGCGCCGGTTGATCGCGTAAAAGGCATTATGCGCACGCCAGACGGGCTGGTGCGGATCAACCGTCAGGGCGAGGATTTCTTTATCGAAACGCAAAACGTCGCGCCGCCGGATAGCCGAATAGAGTTAATTAGTGCGGTTAACGCCGACTGGAATGCCCTGCAGTCCAGCCTGTTGAAGCTTCGTTTAAGTTCAGGCGGCTAACGTTGCCCCAGTTTTCACTCTATGCTGAACGTTATGACAACTCGATTTCCCCTGATATTACTGCTTAATGTCGCCGGTCTGGCGCTCTTTTTCTCCTGGTATATCCCGGCGAATCACGGTTTCTGGTTCCCGCTGGATTCAGGCCTGTTTCATTTCTTCAACCAGGCGCTGGTGAAGAGCGATGCGTTCCTGTGGCTGGTGGCAATCACCAACAACCGCGCCTTCGACGGCATTTCCTTGCTGGCGATGGGTGGTCTGATGCTCTCTTTCTGGCTCAAAGAGGATGGCACAGGGCGTCGCCGTATCCTGATCATCGGTCTGGTGATGCTTCTGGCTGCGGTGGTTATTAATCAGCTGGCGCAACATCTGATGCCGGTAAAACGCGCCAGCCCGTCGCTCTCTTTCCCGAATATTTACCGCGTCAGCGAATTGCTGCATATTCCAACGAAAGATGCGTCGAAAGACAGTTTTCCGGGCGATCACGGCATGATGCTGCTTATTTTTTCGGGTTTCATGCTGCGCTATTTCGGCAAGAAGGCATTCACTATTGCCCTGCTTATTGTGGTGATATTTGCCTTCCCGCGCGTGATGATTGGCGCTCACTGGCTGACGGATATTGTCGTGGGTTCTCTTTCAGCAGTGCTGATTGGTCTGCCGTGGGTGCTGATGACCCCCTTGAGCGATCGCCTGATTGCCGTTTTTGATCGCTATCTCCCGCGCAGAAAGCAACAAGTATTAAACAAATAACTACCGTTTTTAACGTTAACCGTCAGGGATCATTGCGATCCCTGATAGATCACGTCCCCCGATCCTTTCACGCTGTCATATTCTCGTCATCGTATTCATGATAAAAATGAAGCAATTGCGCGATAACGCTGCGGATCTGCCGCTATTTTGAGCAATTGCCCATTTTTACTTTCTGTATCACAATTTCTTATAAAAAAAACGGTTTTTTTACTCGCAATACCCCAGGCAATCG
>NZ_JTLF01000369.1:0-27604 GCF_000798855.1 Enterobacter sp. ZOR0014
CTTATGAAGTGGGCATCTTTAGACCATTTATCTGTTAAAAAAACATCAAAGAGAATTTACGCGCGCGCAGGCTATCACCAACGACATGTAAGCTAAAAGGGCGGCCCGCGAGATAGGTGTCTTTTGCTGTAAAGAAATGGCTTTTTAGGATTTTCTGGCGGGTAATTTAGATTAAGGCTGATAATTTGCGGTTGCTAATGCGAGGTAATCGTTTGCGTTTGCGGCGAGTTTGTTAAAGACATAAGTGATATCTATGAATTGATTCGGTAATAAAAAAGCCGGGAAGCACAACAGGGCGTCCCGGCTTTAACGACAACAGACCAACCGTTACGTGCAGATTTCGTAGCACGGAATATAGGCTGAGCCCGGCAACTTCATACGGTGCTGGGCCACAAAGCCCTGAAGCATGTCATCCATGCGACGCATCATCTCCGGGTCACCGTGGATCTTGTACGGACCATACTGCTCAATCGCGCGAATGCCCATCTCTTTCACGTTCCCCGCGACAATCCCGGAGAAGGCGCGACGCAGATCGGCAGCCAGCACTTCCACCGGCTGGTCCGGGTAGAGTTTGAGGTTCGCCATATTTTCATGGGTAGGCTCAAACGGGATCTGCAGATCGGGCGCAATACGAATTGACCAGTTGAAGCTGTAAGCATCGCCGGTATCACGACGATTCTCTTTCACCAGCGGCATCGCTTTTTTCATCTGACGCGCCACTTCCGCCGCGTCATCGATGATGATGCGGTAGTGACGACGCGCGGTTTCTCCCAGCGTATGCACGATAAACTCGTCCAGCACGCGGAAGTAGTCTGCGCTCTCTTTTGGCCCGGTCAGGATCAGCGGCAGAACCTGATCTTTGTTGGCCGGGTTCATCAGAATACCCAGCAGATAGAGCAGCTCTTCCGCCGTGCCCACGCCGCCCGGGAAGATGATAATACCGTGCGCGATACGGACAAACGCCTCCAGGCGTTTCTCGATATCCGGCATGATAATCAGCTCGTTCACCAGTGGGTTAGGCGGCTCAGCGGCAATGATTGACGGCTCGGTCATGCCGATAAATCGACCCTCTTTGTAACGCTGCTGCGCATGACCCACCGCGGCACCTTTCATTGGCGCTTCCATTGCCCCAGGACCACAGCCGGTACAGATATTCAGCTCACGCAGGCCAAGCTGCGTTCCTACCCGGCGGGCATAGAGATATTCGGTTTCGTTAATCGAGTGACCGCCCCAGCAGACCACCATGTTCGGGGCTTCGCCAACGTGCAGGGCACGTGCGTTGCGCAGAATAGAGAATACCAGGTTGGTAATATGGACCGAGCTTTCCAGATCGAGATGCTGGAAACGGCCTGCGTTGTGGATCTGCCCGTTAACAAACAGGATGTCACGCAGTACGGCAAACAGGTTGGCCTGAAGGGAACGAATGATACGCCCGTCAACAAAGGCCTCTTCTGGCGGGTTGATCACTTCCAGTTTCACGCCGCGCTCGCGGCGCAGCACGTTGATATCAAAGCTTTCGAAGCGGGACAGCAGTTCTTTACTGTTATCTGTCAGGCTTCCGGAGTTCAGTACGGCAAGTGAACAGTTACGAAACAATTGATACAAATCGCTGCTGGCCGTGCGTTTAAGCATGTCCACTTCCAGCTGCGACAACATATCCATTGAGCCAAGCGGGCTAATATGTGTAATCAAGTGAGCTCCTTATGGGACGATTATCGTCATTCCCTTTGATTACAATAGCCCTGGCGTGTGAGGTTTCACAACACTTCGGGCGGAATACCGCCCGCATATTGTGAAAAAATTTATATTATTGACGTACCAGGCGACCCGTCGCTGGCACAAAATCAGTGTTGGTGCGCCACGGGTTAATGTCCAGCCCACCACGTCGGGTATAGCGCGCGTAAACGCTCAACTTCTCTGGCTGGCAGAAACGCTGGATATCACTAAAGATTCGCTCCACGCACTGCTCGTGGAATTCGTTGTGATGGCGGAACGACACCAGATAGCGCAGCAGCTTTTCGCGATCGATTTTCGGGCCGCGATACTGGATCTGTACCGAACCCCAGTCCGGCTGGTGGGTAATCAGACAGTTGGACTTCAGCAGATGGCTGACCAGCGTCTCTTCAACCACCTTGCCGCTCGCCGCGTTTTCGAGGTAATCGGCGCTGAATTCATAATTCTCCACCTCGATATCCTGATCGTCAATGCAGGTTCCGTTGAAGTGGGCGATCGGCTGCCCTTCCAGTTCGTGCAGGCGGTACAGCGAAACGCTGACCTGACCCTGAGCACAGGCGGTTAAATCGCGTTCCAGCGTCTGCTGAACCTCATCCCAGTGATTAAATTTGGTCTGGTTGAAACTGTTGAGATAGAGCTTAAAGCTCTTGGATTCCACCAGATTCTGGCTGGCGTAATCCAGCTCAACGTGTCCGACCGCCACCTGCGGCAGGCCGCGCGCGTTGAGCCAGGAGATTTCATACAGCGTCCAGATATCGCCGCCCACGAACGGCAGCGCGTCCGCGTGCAATCCCAGAGGATCGCGGTTCAGGCTGCGCGGAACACCCTGCAGCAGGCTTGCATCGTAGGTATCGCGGTAATCGGTCGATTTACCCAGCGTTAAGCCGGTTAACGCCTGATGATTTTCGTAAGACATGTTTCATAGCCACTTTACAGGTACACTTATGGGCTGAGTTTATCCTGTCTTACAAGAAGAGAGAAATCGGTGGACATCGAAACTGCAAATGCCCTTACTACCTTCACGACCCGCTATTGCGATGCGTGGCATGAAAAGCATGGAACGTGGCCGCAAAGTGCTGAATTATATGGCGTACCGTCACCGTGCATTATCTCTTCTCAGGATGATTATGTTATCTGGCAGCCGAAGCCGAGTACCGCCGGGCAAAATGTAAATGCGGTTGAACGGGCTATGGACATTGTGGTACAACCAGCGGTTCACGCGTTTTACGTCACGCAATTTGCAGGGGATATGCCCGCTCGCTTGGGTGATTTGACGCTGACGCTGTTGCAGACCTGGAGCGAAGACGATCTGCAGCGTGTTCAGGAAAACCTGATTGGTCATCTGGTCACGCAAAAACGCCTTAAGCTTTCTCCGACGCTCTTTATTGCTACGCTCGACAGTGACCTGGATGTGATTTCCGTCTGTAACCTGTCTGGCGAAGTGATTAAAGAGACCATCGGCACCCGCAATCGCGAGACCCTCGCCCCTTCACTTGCGGATTTCCTTACCCGACTTGAGCCTCTTCTGTAATCCATAATGCTACAGCGCGTGTGAGAGATCTCTTACAAGGTTTGTGAGAGATCGCTGGAACATTCAGTATTACCTCATTTAATTAAGATTAATATCACGCTGTTTTTCAATGGATTAGCTGTTTATCGCAGCTTTTATAGGGCTTTCTTACGTCTTACAACGCTCCCCTGGTGGGTTGTAAGACGAAGCGGAATAGCGGATTCTATCTCTGTCGACAGGACGCCGACACGAGAAACGAACATCAGGATGATGGCGTTTCTTACTCAGGACACGTCAGGATGACGCTGCAGGAAGGCTTCAGGATGAAGCAAAGGGATAACGCAGGACGCGTAAGGGACACCTCCAGGAAGGAGAACGAGAGCCGAACAGGACGGTCGGTGGGTCAGGAAGGCCAGGACGTTTCAGGATGAAACAAGCACGTCAGGAAGATGTGTGCAGGATGCGAAAGGTAGACGGATGACCAGCCCTTCGGGCATCAGGAAAAGTTGTCACGGATGAGCAGGGAGCACGAATTGTAGCTGGAATGCTGCGGAACGAACCGGGAGCACTGTTTTTACAGTGCTCCCTTTTTTTATTTCTGCCTCCCGCAATGCTATGCTGCGCGCCGTTCACTTTTTCAGTTGAGGTTACCATGACGCAACACGATAGCATTCGTGCTCAGTTGCACGCCATCGAAGCCCTTTTGCGCCAACATCAGCTGTGGCAAGAGACCGCGCCGCAGCCGGAAGCGTTCGCCAGCACCCAGCCATTTTGTCTGGATACCCTGGCTCCGTTCGAGTGGCTCCAGTGGGTGTTAATTCCGCGCATGCACGCGCTGCTGGAAGGCGGTCATCCGCTGCCGCAGGCGTTTGCGGTCTCTCCCTATTATGAAATGGCCCTTGAGGCGACGCACCCTGCGCGCGCGGTCATGCTGGTTGAGCTGGAAAAACTGGATGCCCTGTTTGCCGGTGAAGATGCATGACGCTTGAGATCCTCTATCAGGACGAGTGGCTGGTGGCGGTGAATAAACCGTCTGGCTGGCTGGTGCACCGCAGCTGGCTGGATCGCGACGAGAAAGTGGTCGTGATGCAGACCGTACGCGACCAGATTGGTCAGCATGTTTTTACCGCCCATCGTCTCGACAGACCGACCTCCGGCGTGCTGCTGATGGGGCTTTCCAGCGAGGCGGGACGTCTGCTGTCTCAGCAGTTCGAACAGCACCAGATCCAGAAACGCTACCACGCGATCGTGCGCGGCTGGCTGACGGACGCCGCCACGCTCGACTATCCGTTGGTAGAGGAGCTGGATAAAATCGCCGATAAATTTGCCCGCGATGACAAAGGCCCGCAGCCTGCCGTGACGGATTATCGCGGCATGGCGACCACGGAAATGCCGGTGGCAACCAGCAAATTCCCCACTACGCGCTACAGCCTGGTTGAGCTTTTGCCCAAAACCGGGCGTAAACACCAGCTGCGACGCCATCTTGCGCACCTGCGCCACCCGATTATTGGCGACAGCAAGCACGGCGATCTGCGCCAGAATCGCAGCGCGGCCGAGCATTTTGGCTGTAACAGACTGATGTTACACGCCAGCGAGCTTAGCCTGACCCACCCGTTTACCGGCGAACCGCTGAATATCCGTGCAGGGCTGGACGATGTCTGGATGCAGGCGCTGTCACAGTTTGGCTGGCTGGGGCAACTCCCCGAAAATGAAAGGGTTGAGTTTGTATCTGGCAACGTTCAGGATGAACAGTAAACGCATTCATAGGGAAAAATATCATGGCTGAAGTAGGCATTTTTGTCGGCACTATGTACGGCAACTCACTGCTGGTAGCGGAAGAGGCTGAGGCAATTCTGGCAAGCCAGGGCCATAAAGCCACGGTCTATGAAGACCCGGAACTGGCAGACTGGGAAAAGTACAAAGATAAATACATTCTGGTGGTGACGTCCACTACCGGGCAGGGCGATCTGCCGGACAGCATCGTGCCACTTTTCCAGGGCATTAAAGACCAGCTTGGCTATCAGCCGGACGTTCACTACGGCATCATTGCCCTGGGCGATAGCTCTTACGCAAACTTCTGCGGCGGCGGCAAGCAGTTTGATGCGCTCCTGCAGGAACAGAGCGCCCAGCGCGTCGGCGAGATGCTGCTGATTGATGCCGGTGAGCATCCTGAACCGGAAAGCGAATCGAACCCGTGGGTCGAGCAGTGGGCTACGCTCCTCAAATAGTTTTCCAGGCCGGGTCAGGCGAAGCCGCCACCCGGCAATACACTCCGCACCAAACCTCAATTCCGTGAACCACCTTCCACTTGCCTGGGCTTATGCCATAAACAACCGCTCGCACACCCTTTAATACTGTGTTTTTGCACGGTGAGAGAACGTGTCACTCCTTCATATACTTTTCCGGTCACTTATAAAACGGCTTCAGGCCGTACCAAAACGACAAAACACATCTCATTCTGATTACCCTACCGGTGCTGTACAGAATGAACCAGGCGAAAGCTATGTTTCAGGAGTGCAACAATGAGTACATTAAGCCACGCAGCGAGCAGCGCTGAGAAGCGCACGAATGCCCGCTACTGGATAGTGGTGATGCTGTTTATCGTCACATCCTTTAACTATGGTGACCGCGCCACGCTGTCGATTGCCGGCTCTGAAATGGCAAAAGATATCGGCCTTGATCCGGTGGGCATGGGTTACGTTTTCTCCGCATTCTCATGGGCCTACGTCATCGGGCAAATTCCAGGCGGCTGGCTTCTGGACCGTTTTGGCTCTAAACGTGTCTATTTCTGGTCCATCTTTATCTGGTCTGCATTTACCCTATTGCAGGGCTTTGTCGATGTTTTCAACGGTTTTGGCATTATCGTCGCGCTCTTTACGCTGCGCTTCCTGGTAGGTCTGGCAGAAGCGCCTTCCTTCCCGGGGAACAGTCGTATTGTCGCGGCCTGGTTCCCGGCGCAGGAGAGGGGAACGGCGGTGGCGATTTTTAACTCCGCCCAATATTTCGCCACGGTGATCTTCGCGCCCATTATGGGCTGGCTGACGCACGAAGTGGGCTGGTCGCACGTCTTCTTCTTTATGGGCGGGCTAGGGATCATCATTAGCTTCGTCTGGCTGAAAGTGATCCACGAACCGAATCAGCATCCTGGCGTAAACAAGAAAGAGCTGGAGTACATTGCGGAAGGTGGTGCGCTGATCAACATGGATCAGAAGTCCGGGAAAGTAAAAGTCCCGTTCAGCCAGAAATGGGCGCAGATCAAACAGCTTGTCGGTACGCGGATGATGATCGGCATCTATCTGGGCCAGTACTGTATCAACGCGCTAACCTACTTTTTCATCACCTGGTTCCCGGTGTATCTGGTGCAGGCGCGAGGGATGTCGATCCTGAAAGCGGGATTTGTTGCTTCGGTCCCGGCGATCTGCGGCTTTATCGGTGGCGTGCTCGGCGGGGTGATATCCGACTGGCTGATGCGCCGAACCGGATCGCTGAACATCGCGCGTAAAACGCCGATTGTGCTCGGCATGCTGCTCTCCATGACTATGGTGTTCTGCAACTACGTCAGCGCCGAGTGGATGGTTATCGGCTTTATGGCGATGGCCTTCTTCGGCAAAGGCATTGGCGCACTGGGCTGGGCGGTGATGGCGGATACCGCGCCAAAAGAGATCAGCGGCCTGAGCGGCGGTCTTTTCAACATGTTTGGCAACATTTCCGGGATTGTTACGCCAATCGCGATTGGCTACATCGTTGGTACGACGGGCTCATTCAACGGTGCACTGATCTACGTCGGCGTGCATGCGCTGGTGGCAGTCCTGAGTTACCTGGTGCTGGTGGGGGATATCAAACGTATTGAACTCAAACCCGTAGTGGAGCGTGGCTGATGACAACGCAATCAAGCCCCATCGTGACTGAAATGAACGTTATTCCCGTGGCCGGGCAGGACAGCATGCTGCTCAATATTGGCGGCGCGCACAATGCGTGGTTTACCCGCAATATCGTGGTGTTGACTGATAGCGCAGGAAATACTGGCGTGGGTGAGGCGCCTGGCGGGGAGGTGATCTACCAGACCCTGGTCGATGCCATTCCGCAGGTGGTGGGCCAGGAGGTTGCCCGCCTGAACAAGGTGGTTCAACGGGTGCATAAGGGCAATCAGTCGGCAGATTTTGATACCTTCGGTAAAGGAGCCTGGACGTTTGAGCTGCGCGTCAACGCGGTGGCCGCGCTGGAGGCCGCCCTGCTTGATTTACTGGGTAAGGCGCTGAATGTCCCGGTCTGCGAGCTGCTGGGGCCGGGCAAACAGCGTGATGCGGTCACCGTGCTGGGCTATCTGTTCTACGTGGGCGATCGCACGAAAACCGATCTCGCCTATCTGGCGCAATCACCGGGTAACCACGACTGGTATCAGCTGCGCCACCAGCAAGCCCTTACCCGCGACGCGGTGGTCCGCCTGGCCGAGGCGGCTCAGGATCGCTACGGCTTCAAAGATTTCAAGCTCAAGGGTGGCGTGCTGCCCGGTGAGCAGGAGATTGAAACCGCCCGGGCGTTGAAAAAACGTTTCCCGGAGGCGCGTATCACCGTTGACCCTAACGGCGCCTGGCTGCTGGAGGAAGCCATCAGCCTGTGCAAAGGTCTGGGAGACGTGCTGACCTACGCAGAAGACCCGTGTGGCGCGGAGCAGGGCTTCTCTGGCCGTGAAGTCATGGCCGAATTCCGCCGTGCCACCGGCTTACCGGTCGCCACCAATATGATTGCCACTAACTGGCGCGAAATGGGGCATGCGGTGATGCTGAACGCCGTCGATATTCCGCTGGCGGACCCGCACTTCTGGACGCTCTCCGGCGCGGTGCGTGTGGCGCAGCTGTGCGATGACTGGGGACTGACCTGGGGCTGCCACTCCAACAATCACTTCGACATTTCGCTGGCGATGTTCACCCACGTTGGCGCCGCGGCACCGGGAAATCCGACCGCTATCGACACCCACTGGATTTGGCAGGAAGGCGAAGCCCGCCTGACGAAAAATCCGCTGGAAATCAAAAATGGCAAGATTGCTGTACCCGATGCGCCGGGCCTGGGCGTGGAGCTTGACTGGGATCAGCTTCATAAAGCCCACGAGGCGTATAAAAAGCTACCGGGCGGTGCGCGTAATGACGCAGGCCCGATGCAATACCTTATTCCCGGCTGGACATTTGACCGTAAGCGCCCTGTTTTTGGACGTCACTGATAAAAGGATTACACGATGAGTACTTTTACGACCCCTGTCGTCACTTCCATGCAAATCATTCCGGTCGCGGGTCATGACAGCATGCTGATGAACCTGAGCGGGGCACATGCACCGTTCTTTACCCGCAATATTGTCATTATCAAAGACAATGCTGGCCATACCGGTGTGGGTGAAATTCCGGGCGGGGAGAAGATCCGTAAAACGCTGGAGGATGCCATTCCGCTAGTGGTGGGCAAAACGCTGGGTGAGTACAAAAATGTCCTCAACACCGTGCGCAACACCTTTGCCGACCGCGATGCGGGTGGCAGGGGGCTGCAAACCTTCGATCTGCGAACCACCATCCACGTGGTGACCGGGATTGAAGCCGCAATGCTGGACTTGCTGGGCCAGCACCTGGGCGTTAACGTCGCCTCGCTGCTGGGTGAGGGGCAGCAGCGTTCAGAAGTAGAAATGCTTGGCTATCTGTTCTTTGTCGGCAATCGCACACTGACGCCGCTGCCGTACCAAAGCCAGACGAAGGAAGCATGCGACTGGTACCGGCTGCGCCATGAAGAGGCGATGACCCCGGATGCGGTGGTGAGGCTGGCGGAAGCGGCATACGAAAAATATGGCTTCAATGATTTCAAACTGAAAGGCGGCGTGCTGGCAGGTGAAGAAGAGGCAGAGGCCATTTCCGCGCTGGCAAAACGCTTCCCACAGGCGCGCGTGACGCTTGATCCAAACGGTGCATGGTCGCTTGATGAAGCGATCAAAATAGGTAAACAGCTCAAAGGTGTGCTGGCGTATGCCGAGGATCCCTGCGGGGCCGAGCAAGGTTTCTCGGGCCGCGAAGTGATGGCAGAATTCCGTCGCGCCACGGGGCTGCCGACCGCGACCAATATGATTGCCACCGACTGGCGTCAGATGGGGCATACCCTGTCATTACAATCCGTCGATATTCCGCTGGCTGACCCGCACTTTTGGACGATGCAGGGCTCGGTCCGCGTGGCGCAGATGTGCCATGAGTTTGGCCTGACCTGGGGATCGCATTCTAATAACCACTTCGACGTGTCGCTGGCAATGTTCACCCACGTTGCCGCCGCCGCACCGGGCACCATTACCGCTATCGACACCCACTGGATCTGGCAGGAGGGGAATCAGCGTCTGACCAAAGCGCCGTTTGAGATAAAAGGTGGCATGGTGCAGGTGCCTTCAACGCCGGGATTGGGCATTGAGCTCGATATGGACCAGGTGATGAAAGCGCACGAGCTTTATCAGAAACACGGTCTGGGCGCGCGGGACGACGCGATGGCGATGCAGTATCTGATCCCCGACTGGACATTCGACAATAAACGTCCGTGCATGGTACGATAAACGCACTGGGACCGCTCCCATTGGCGGTTCTTTACGTGGTGTATGCTTAACGTAACGACTATGCGTAAGGATGGCTTATGAAAATTGTTATCGCACCGGACTCGTATAAGGAAAGTTTGAGTGCGCTTGAGGTTGCGACAGCGATAGAGCGCGGTTTTCGCGAGATCTTTCCCGAGGCGGTTTACGTCAAACTGCCGGTCGCGGATGGAGGAGAAGGCACCGTTGAGGCGATGATCGCGGCAACGCAGGGGCGAAGGGTACATGTCCCGGTGACCGGTCCCCTCGGCGAGCGGGTGGAAGGATTTTACGGGATTTCGGGTGACGAACAGAGCGCCTTTATTGAAATGGCGGCGGCAAGCGGTCTGGAACTGGTTGCGCCTTCGCAGCGCGATCCCCTGAAAACGACCTCCTGGGGCACAGGTGAACTTATCCGTCACGCGCTGGATGCGGGCGTTAAGCATATCATCATCGGTATCGGCGGCAGCGCCACCAATGACGGCGGGGCCGGGATGATGCAGGCGCTGGGTGCGAAGCTGCTCGACGCCAGTGAACAGCCGCTGGGGCAGGGCGGAGGCGAGCTGGGAAAACTCGCGCGTATCGACCTGAGCGGCCTGGACACGCGTCTGGCCGAGTGCCGGATTGAGGTCGCCTGCGACGTGACCAATCCTCTGGTTGGAAAGGATGGCGCGTCAGCCGTATTTGGCCCGCAAAAGGGGGCCACGCCTGAGATGATCATCACCCTGGACAATGCGCTTGCTCATTATGCGCGGATTATTGCCCGGGATCTGGATATGGATGTGCTAAACCTTGCTGGCGGTGGTGCGGCGGGGGGCATGGGCGCGGCGCTGTACGCTTTTTGCGGCGCGCAGTTGCGCCAGGGCATTGAGATTGTAACCGATGCGCTACACCTGGCCGACCAGGTGGCCGATGCAGATTTGGTTATCACCGGCGAAGGCCGCATCGACAGCCAGACGATCCACGGCAAAGTCCCGGTGGGGGTAGCGAAGGTCGCGAAACGCTTTAACAAACCCGTTATCGGGATTGCGGGCAGTCTGACGGCGGATGTTGGCGTGGTACACGATCACGGCATTGATGCGGTGTTTAGCGTGATTTACACCATCTGCTCGCTGGAAGATGCGCTGGAAAATGCCAGCGCGAATGTACAGATGACCGCCAGAAATATCGCGGCGGTGCTGAAAGTGGGGCAGGGAATGTAGTTCTCCCGCTCCCCGTAGGAGAGGGTTGGGGTGAGGGCATCAGGCCGCACCCGCAATCGTAGGCCCGGTAAGGCGAAGCCGCCACCGGGCTTTTATCTCAGCTCCCCAATACCTTCATCGCTTCACGCGTCACGTTATCCATTTCATCCAGCAGCTCCAGAAACTCGGGTTCCAGCTCCGATTCTGGCGTACCTGCGCGCAGTTGCTGCTCCAGCAGCTGGCAGAGATTTTTAAGCCTCGGTACGCCGCTATAGCCGCAGCTGCCGTGAAGCTTGTGGATGGCTTCCAGCAGTTCATCCGGGTGTTCCCCCACAAGCTGTTCTTCAACTTTATTACGAATCTCCGGCAGAAACGCGACCAGCATTTGCAGCATCTCGCGGGCTAAATCGGGTTTACCTGCCGCCTGACGCAGCGCAAGCTGCCAGTCAAAGGTTGCGTTTTGATTGACGGTGACCTCAACCGGCTCGCTGGAAACCGTGTAGCTTCCGCCAATATGTCCCGGCTTATAGCGTAACAGCAGGTTATGAAGCTTCTCTTCGTCGATAGGTTTCGCCAGATAATCATTCATCCCGGCGCTCAGTAACTTCTCTTTCTGACCGGCCATCGCATGCGCGGTGACTGCAATCACCGGTGTTTGCTGCTGATGTGGCAGCTGGTGGATCAACTCACAGGCCCGAATGCCATCCATGCCCGGCATCTGAATATCCATCAGAATTAAATCGAACTGCATCTGTTTGGCTTGTTCAACGGCCTGCGTGCCGCTGGTGCACAGCTCCACATGCTGAACCTGATCTTCCAGCAACACGCCAATGAGCTTCAGGTTTGCCGGGTTGTCATCAACTGCCATCACGCTCATCGGCAGTTTTTGCTCATCGTTAATCAGCGGAAGGGCATGCTGGCTAAGACGGCAATACTCCGTGAGGGCGGGCAGCAGGCGGGTGGCGGTGAGGGGTTTAAGCAGACACGCGGCTGCCCCGTCGTTTTTCAACTCTTCCGCGTTTATCTGAGCGTGGCAGGGCAGCGCCAGCAGCAGATAGTCAGTCATCGACGCGGCTTTCGCCAGCCGCTCCTGCTGCATGGTCAGTTCGCCGGTGAACGTCACCGGAATGCCCATCAGCAGAATGTCGTAGTGCTCAACGGCAAGCGCCGAGAAGGTAGGGCTGTAGACTACCTCCAGAGGTGTAGTGCTTAAAATATCCAGCGTGCACTGCGCGGCCGCCGCGTTAGGCTCGACGTAGGCCAGACGCTTACCTTTCAGGCAGCCCGTCACCGGACCGTCGGTCAACGCGTTCGGATTGAGATCCAGGTTAATGTGGAACCAGAAGGTTGAACCGCGGTTTGGCTGGCTGTGGAAAGAGATATCGCCGCCCATCTCGTTTACCAGCCTCTGCGTAATCACCAGCCCCAGACCGGTACCGCCATGACGACGGGAGATACTGGCATCCGCCTGGCGGAACGCCTGGAACAGACGCGACTGATCGCGCTCGGGAATACCAATCCCGGTATCGCGGATCTGAACCTCAATCTGTACCTTGTTGTTACTGAGCGCGCGTTTTTCTACCAGAATGTCGATGTTGCCGCTTTCGGTGAATTTAATGGCGTTGCCAACAAGATTGGTAATGACCTGCTGAAGGCGCAGAGGATCGCCGATGACGTTATCCGGCACGTCGTTTTTGATGTTAAGCGTCAGTTCAAGGCCTTTGTCGTGTGACGAGTGGGCGAGCAGCGTGACCACTTCATCGAGCGTACCGCGCAGCGGGAACGGTATGCTCTCCAGAATAAGCTTGCCCGCCTCCAGCTTGGAGAAGTCCAGCACGTCGTTAATGATCGCCAGCAGGTTGTTGGCCGAACGTTCAATGGTGTGCAGATGATCGCGCTGCGTCGGGTTAAGCTCGCTTTTCAGCGTCAGGCGGGTAAAGCCGATCACCCCATTGAGCGGTGTACGCAGCTCGTGCGACATATTGGCAAGGAATTCAGATTTAATCCGCGCCGCTTCCTGGGCGCGCTTTTTCGCCAGATCCAGCTCAACGTTCTGGATCTCCATCTGCTCCAGCGTTTCGCGCAGGTCAGACGTCGCCTGGTCAACGTTATGTTGCATCTCTTCGTGATAGGCCGCCAGCGACATGGCCATCGAGTTGATGCCGTTTTTCAGCATATCCAGCTCGCCCAGCATAAAACCTTCTACGCGGCTGTCGAGCTGTCCCCGGCGGATGCGGTCAACAGTATTGACCATATTGCGGATGGGGCCCGTTACGTCGCGCATCAGGCGCCAGCCGAAGATCAGTGCAATACCAATACAGAACAGCATCATCACGCCAGAGATAAAAATCTCTTTGTACTGCTGGAGCCGGACTGACTTGAGATCCAGCTCCAGCGCCACGTATCCCAGCATGTTATTGCTGGATTTGGCGTCAGATTGCGCAGACTCGTCGGGGGAATAACTTTCCGACACGATCGGCGTGCGCAGGATCATGATATCGCCGCGCCGCAGTACGGTGAGATGGCGCGGGAAAGGTGTACCGTCCGGGATTTTCAGGGCCGCCGGATCGAGATGAAAATTCGAGGTGACAAACAGGCGGTTATGTTCGTCGTAAACGGAAATGGCGCGTACGATGTCCGAGTGGCGTCGGTGAAGCACGCTGATTAACTGCCCAATGGATTCGCGGTTTTGCAGGTTCATCCCGTACTCGCTTGAGACGGCGAGCGGTTCGATGATGCTGGCACCTGCATCCTCCAGCTGTCGCTGCAAATCGTTATAGCGGTGCACCACAAAGAAGATACTCAGCAGCAAACCGATGAGAACGGTGGGGGCGAGGATCAAAATCATCATGCGCGCGCGCAGGCTGTAGTTGGTCATGGCGTTCCGTTATGGGACAATTAAGATAATTATGTTTACGTGAGAAAAATCTCGGCGATGGCGCAATTCTACTCTGCAAAACGACGCGTGACGACGCGTCAAATCATTACTGTTGAAGCCACAGACCTTGACCCGTTTGGTCAGGGGGTGGCTCATCACAATGGTAAGACTCTGTTTATAACAGGTTTGCTGCCAACAGAACGAGCAGAAATTACGCTGACGGAAGACAAACGCCAGTACGCGCGCGGACAGGTGAAGCGTCGCCTCAACGATAGCCCGGCGCGCGTTGCGCCACGCTGTCCGCATTTTGGCGTTTGCGGAGGCTGCCAGCAACAGCATGCGAGCACAGAATTACAGCAAAAAAGCAAAAGCCGCGCCCTGGCGCGTCTGCTGAAGCACGACGTGAACGAAGTTATTGCTGATCAGCCCTGGGGCTACCGTCGCCGCGCGCGTCTGAGTCTGAGTTATCAGCCCAAAACGGCGCGGCTGGAGATGGGTTTTCGCAAAGCGGCCTCCAGCGATATTGTTGATGTGAAGCAGTGCCCTGTTTTGGTGCCCCATCTTGAAGCATTGCTTCCGCACGTGCGCACTTGCCTCTCAGGACTGGACGGCGTTCGCCATCTTGGGCATGTCGAACTGGTCATGGCCAATAATGGCCCGCTGATGGTGTTGCGCCACACCGCGCCATTATCGAAAAAAGATCGCGAAAAACTGGAACGCTTTTCGCATTCCCACGACCTGGCGCTTTTCCTTGCTCCACAAAGCGAGATACTTGAACAGGTTACCGGTGATGCGCCCTGGTATGCGTCAAACGGGCTACGCTTAACGTTTAGCCCGCGGGATTTCATTCAGGTAAATGATGGCGTAAACCAGCAGATGGTTGAGAAAGCGCTGGCGTGGCTTGATATACAGTCCACCGATCGGGTGCTCGATCTGTTCTGCGGCATGGGCAACTTCACGCTGCCGCTGGCGCGAAAAGCAGCAAGCGTCGTTGGCGTGGAAGGCGTTGAAGCGCTGGTGGCTAAAGGGCAGGAGAACGCACAACAGAACGGCTTGCAAAATGTGACATTCTTTCATCAAAATCTTGAGGAAGATGTGACGCAACAGCCGTGGGCACAGCAGGGATTTGACAAAATCCTGCTCGACCCGGCGCGCGCCGGTGCCCCGGGCGTCATGGCGCATGTGATTAAACTTGCCCCGAAGCGTGTGGTCTATGTTTCCTGTAACCCGGCAACGCTTGCCCGTGACAGTGAGGCATTAATCAGCGCGGGTTACCAAATTCAGCGTCTGGCAATGCTGGACATGTTCCCGCACACTGGGCATCTGGAATCGATGGTGTTGTTCGAGCACATCTAATTTGTTTGGCTTGTCGACTTCGACAGGCCCTGGTCCCTAAAGGAGAGGACAATGGTTGCGGTAAGAAGTGCACATCTCAATAAAGCTGGGGAGTTTGACCCACAAAAATGGATCGCAAGTCTGGGAATTTCCAGCCAGCAGTCGTGTGAACGCTTAACCGAAACCTGGGCCTACTGTCTTCGCACCACACAGGGTCATCCGGATGCCGATCTCCTCTTGTGGCGCGGCGTGGAGATGGTTGAAATCTTATCCATGCTGAACATGGATATTGAAACGCTGCAGGCCGCGTTGCTGTTTCCTCTCGCCGATGCGAACGTCGTGACGGAAGACGTGCTGCGTGAGAGCGTCGGAAAATCCGTCGTCGCGCTGATCCACGGCGTGCGCGATATGGCGGCTATCCGCCAGCTTAAAGCCGCGCACACCGATTCCGTCTCCTCTGAGCAGGTCGATAATGTCCGCCGGATGCTGCTGGCCATGGTGGATGATTTCCGCTGTGTGGTCATCAAACTGGCCGAGCGTATTGCCCACCTGCGTGAGGTGAAGGATGCGCCGGAAGACGAGCGCGTGCTGGCCGCCAAAGAGTGTACAAACATCTATGCGCCGCTGGCGAACCGGCTAGGTATCGGTCAGCTCAAATGGGAGCTGGAAGATTACTGCTTCCGTTATCTGCACCCGGCGGAATATAAGCGCATTGCCAAACTTCTTCATGAACGCCGCATCGACCGTGAGCACTATATCGAGGAGTTCGTCGGCGGCTTGCGCCAGGCGATGAAAGAAGAGAACGTGCGCGCCGAAGTCTACGGGCGACCTAAGCACATCTACAGCATCTGGCGCAAAATGCAGAAGAAACACCTCGCCTTTGACGAGCTGTTTGACGTGCGTGCCGTGCGTATCGTGGCGGAACGTCTGCAGGACTGCTACGCCGCGCTGGGGATCGTCCACACTCACTTCCGCCATCTGCCGGATGAGTTTGATGACTATGTGGCTAACCCTAAACCTAACGGTTATCAGTCCATTCACACCGTGGTGCTTGGCCCTGGCGGCAAAACGGTCGAAATTCAGATCCGCACCAAACAGATGCACGAAGATGCCGAGCTGGGCGTTGCCGCGCACTGGAAATACAAAGAGGGAACGTCGGGCGGGGCGCGTTCTGGTCACGAGGATCGCATCGCCTGGCTGCGCAAGCTGATTGCGTGGCAGGAAGAGATGGCCGACTCGGGCGAAATGCTCGACGAAGTCCGCAGCCAGGTCTTTGACGATCGGGTCTACGTCTTTACCCCGAAAGGGGATGTGGTCGACCTGCCAGCCGGTTCAACGCCGCTTGATTTTGCCTACCACATCCACAGTGACGTGGGGCACCGCTGTATCGGGGCGAAAATCGGCGGGCGCATCGTCCCGTTCACTTACCAGTTGCAGATGGGCGATCAGATTGAAATCATCACCCAGAAGCAGCCTAACCCGAGCCGGGACTGGCTTAATCCGAACCTGGGGTACGTCACCACCAGCCGCGGACGCTCAAAAATTCACGCCTGGTTCCGCAAGCAGGATCGTGACAAAAATATCCTTGCCGGTCGTCAGATCCTTGACGACGAGCTGGAACATATCGGGATCAGCCTGAAAGAGGCCGAGAAATTCCTGCTGCCGCGCTACAACTTCAACGAGCTTGATGAGCTGTTAGCGGCAATTGGCGGCGGCGATATTCGTCTCAATCAGATGGTTAACTTCCTGCAGGCGCAGTTCAATAAGCCAAGCGCGGAAGAGCAGGACGCGGCGGCGCTGAAGCAGCTGCAGCAGAAAACCTACGCCCCGCAGCAGCGCAGTAAAGACAATGGCCGGGTAGTGGTCGAGGGAGTGGGCAATCTGATGCACCACATTGCCCGCTGCTGTCAGCCAATTCCGGGCGACGACATCGTCGGCTTTATCACCCAGGGGCGCGGGATCTCGATCCACCGTTCCGACTGTGACCAGCTTGCCGAGCTGCAGTCCCATGCGCCGGAGCGCATCGTGGAAGCGGTCTGGGGGGAGAGCTACTCCGCCGGCTACTCGCTGGTGGTGCGTGTTACCGCCAATGACCGCAGCGGCCTGCTGCGCGATATCACCACCATTCTCGCCAACGAGAAGGTCAACGTGCTGGGCGTTGCCAGCCGCAGCGATACCCGCGAGCAGCTTGCCACCATCGATATGACCATCGAAATCTACAACCTGCAGGTGCTGGGTCGCGTGCTCGGCAAACTGAACCAGGTGCCGGATGTGATTGACGCGCGTCGTCTGCACGGCGGGTAAATACACTCTTCTGTAGGCCGGGTAAGGCTTTGCCGCCACCCGGCTTGTTTTTTAATGGAAAACACTATGACTCAAATCGACCGCCTGCTCGGCATCATGAAACGCCTGCGCGATCCGGAAAACGGCTGCCCGTGGGACAAAGAGCAGACTTTCTCCACCATCGCCCCGTACACGCTTGAAGAGACCTACGAGGTGCTGGACGCCATTTCTCGCGAGGATTTTGACGACCTGCGTGGTGAACTCGGCGACCTGCTGTTCCAGGTGGTGTTCTACGCCCGGATGGCGCAGGAAGAAGGGCGCTTTAACTTTGATGATATCTGCGCCGCTATCAGCGACAAGCTTGAGCGCCGTCACCCGCATATCTTTGGCGATGCCACCGCAGGCAACAGCGCGGAAGTACTTGCCCGCTGGGAGCAGATAAAAAGCGCCGAGCGTGCTGAAAAATCCCAGCATTCGGCGCTGGACGATATTCCTCTGAGTCTGCCTGCGCTGATGCGCGCGCATAAAATTCAAAAGCGTTGTTCCGCCGTCGGTTTTGACTGGGACTCTCTGGGGCCGGTGCTGGATAAAGTGCATGAAGAGATCGACGAGGTTATGCACGAAGCGCAGCAGGCGGTGGTGGATGAAGCAAAGCTTGAGGAAGAGATGGGCGATCTGTTGTTTGCGACCGTCAACCTTTCGCGCCATTTAGGTGTAAAAGCGGAAACCGCATTGCAAAAAGCCAATCTGAAATTCGAACGTCGTTTTCGTGAAGTGGAGCGGATTGTCGCCTCGCGCGGCCTGGAAATGACCGGAATTGACCTCCAGGCGATGGAAGAAGTCTGGCAGGAAGTAAAACGCCAGGAATCTGATCTCTAACGGAATTTTGCGATCAAGCGCAATTTGTGTGATTTTTTAAATGACAAGCGCTTGATTTGCGTCAAAAACATTTACCCAAAAGGGGCTATTTTCTCACTCCTTATGTTTGTCATGGCCTGGAATGGAGATGGAGAATGAAAGTTTGTGGCGCTCGCCGTGTTCGGGTATACTACTTTCCCGTCCTGGTTATTCCATCGTTTCACCCTAACTTCTCAGGTTCAGCATGACAACGAACTATATTTTTGTGACCGGCGGGGTCGTATCCTCTCTGGGTAAAGGCATTGCCGCAGCCTCCCTCGCAGCCATTCTTGAAGCCCGTGGCCTCAATGTGACCATGATGAAACTGGATCCGTACATCAACGTCGATCCTGGCACCATGAGCCCAACCCAACACGGGGAAGTGTTCGTTACTGAAGACGGCGCTGAAACCGATCTGGATCTTGGCCACTACGAGCGTTTCATTCGTACCAAAATGACCCGTCGTAACAACTTTACGACTGGCCGCATCTACTCCGACGTTCTGCGTAAAGAGCGCCGCGGTGACTACCTGGGCGCGACCGTTCAGGTTATCCCACACATCACTAACGCCATCAAAGAGCGTGTCCTTGCCGGTGGCGAAGGGCATGACGTAGTGCTGGTTGAAATCGGCGGTACCGTAGGGGATATCGAATCCCTGCCGTTCCTCGAAGCGATTCGTCAGCTGGCGGTAGATATTGGTCGTGAGCATGCGCTGTTCATGCACCTGACGCTGGTGCCTTACATGGCGGCTGCAGGTGAAGTGAAAACCAAACCGACTCAGCACTCTGTTAAAGAGCTGCTCTCCATCGGTATTCAGCCTGACATCCTGGTTTGCCGTTCCGATCGCGCTATCCCGGCGAACGAACGTGCGAAAATTGCATTGTTCTGTAACGTGCCTGAAAAAGCCGTTATTTCAATGAAAGATGTCGATTCCATTTATAAAATCCCGGGCCTGTTGAAATCGCAGGGCCTGGACGATTATATTTGTAAACGATTCAGCTTGAACTGTCCGGAAGCTAACCTGTCTGAATGGGAACAGGTTATCTATGAAGAAGCCAATCCGGCGGGCGAAGTGACTATCGGTATGGTCGGCAAGTACATTGAACTGCCGGATGCCTATAAGTCAGTTATCGAAGCGCTGAAACACGGTGGTCTGAAGAACCGCGTCTCCGTGAACATCAAGCTGATTGATTCGCAGGATGTTGAAACGCGTGGCGTGGAAATTCTGAAAGATCTGGATGCGATTCTCATCCCTGGCGGCTTTGGCTACCGCGGTGTTGAAGGCAAGATCGCCACTGCACGCTACGCGCGTGAAAACAATATTCCTTACCTCGGCATCTGCCTGGGTATGCAGGTTGCGCTGATCGAATTTGCGCGCAACGTAGCGGGAATGGAAAACGCGAACTCTACGGAATTTGTGCCAGACTGTAAGTACCCTGTAGTGGCGCTGATTACGGAATGGCGCGACGAAGACGGTAACGTCGAAGTCCGTACCGAGAAGAGCGATCTGGGTGGCACAATGCGTCTTGGCGCACAGGCCTGCCAGCTGTCCGACGATAGCGTGGTTCGCAAGCTGTATGGCGAATCGGTCATCACCGAGCGCCATCGTCACCGCTATGAAGTCAACAACATGCTGTTGAAACAAATTGAAGCTGCGGGCCTGCGCGTTGCGGGCCGCTCCGGGGATGATCAGTTAGTCGAGATCATTGAAGTGCCAAACCATCCATGGTTTGTTGCCTGCCAGTTCCACCCGGAATTTACTTCAACGCCGCGTGACGGGCATCCGCTGTTTGCAGGCTTCGTGAAAGCCGCCAGCGAGTACCAGAAGCGTCAGGCGAAGTAAAAAAAGTTAGAACGGCAACGCGTACCTTTGGTACGCGTTGTTTGTCTGGAGTTTTAGTTTAACTTGTACTGAGGAAAATCTAATGTCCAAAATCGTTAAAGTCATCGGTCGTGAAATCATCGACTCCCGTGGTAACCCGACCGTTGAAGCTGAAGTTCATCTGGAAGGTGGTTTCGTCGGTATGGCAGCTGCTCCATCAGGTGCTTCTACGGGTTCCCGCGAAGCGCTGGAACTGCGCGATGGCGACAAATCCCGTTTCATGGGCAAAGGCGTACTGAAAGCGGTTGGCGCTGTAAACGGTCCTATTGCTCAGGCCATCATTGGCAAAGACGCTAAAGACCAGGCTGGCATCGACAAGATCATGATCGATCTGGACGGTACTGAAAACAAATCTAACTTCGGTGCGAACGCAATCCTGGCGGTTTCCCTGGCGAACGCCAAAGCAGCAGCGGCTGCTAAAGGTATGCCACTGTTCGAGCACATCGCTGAACTGAACGGCACCCCAGGCAAATACTCCATGCCTGTACCAATGATGAACATCATCAACGGTGGTGAGCACGCAGACAACAACGTTGATATTCAGGAATTCATGATTCAGCCAGTTGGCGCGAAATCCCTGAAAGAAGCGGTACGTATGGGTTCTGAAGTGTTCCACAACTTGGCTAAAGTTCTGAAAGCTAAAGGTATGAACACGGCTGTAGGTGACGAAGGTGGCTATGCGCCAAACCTGGGTTCTAACGCAGAAGCTCTGGCTGTTATCGCAGAAGCAGTAAAAGCTGCTGGCTACGAGCTGGGCAAAGACATCACCCTGGCGATGGACTGTGCAGCATCTGAATTCTACAAAGACGGTAAATACGTTCTGGCTGGCGAAGGCAACAAAGCGTTCACCTCCGAAGAGTTCACTCACTTCCTGGAAGACCTGACCAAACAGTACCCAATCGTCTCTATCGAAGACGGTCTGGACGAGTCTGACTGGGATGGTTTCGCATACCAGACCAAAGTACTGGGCGACAAAATCCAGCTGGTTGGTGACGATCTGTTCGTAACCAACACCAAGATCCTGAAAGAAGGCATCGAGAAAGGCATCGTTAACTCCATCTTGATCAAATTCAACCAGATCGGTTCTCTGACCGAAACCCTGGCTGCGATCAAAATGGCGAAAGACGCTGGCTACACCGCTGTCATCTCTCACCGTTCTGGTGAAACTGAAGATGCAACCATTGCTGACCTGGCAGTGGGTACCGCTGCAGGCCAGATCAAAACCGGTTCTATGAGCCGTTCTGACCGTGTTGCTAAATACAACCAGCTGATTCGTATCGAAGAAGCACTGGGCGAAAAAGCACCATACAACGGTCGTAAAGAGATCAAAGGCCAGGCATAATTGCTTAAGCCTTAAATGAAAATGCCAGTCGAAAGACTGGCATTTTTTTTGGCTATTTAAAATCGACCGCCATTTGCTCCGGGATGGTCAATCCCCGGGTAGTCTGGACGCAGCGGGCGATATAATCCGTAAAACGCGGGGGTTTCGGCATTCCCATGCTGAGCAGCTTATCGTTGCTGAAGCGCACGTTCAGCGTGGCAAAGGCGCCGTATAAGCGCATCGCTCTCAGCATCAGGCGTTCGTTGCATGGACCAAAAATCGTTTTCAGCTCGCGGCGCATTCTGACCAGCGTTTCGTAGCTGACCTGCGCATATTTATCACCGACGGGCGCTTTCTCCAGCGCCTGCGCCATCGCCTGATCGATGTCTGCAAAGCGAACGCTGTTTTCTTCCCCGGCAGAAATATGCACCACCTCACCCGGACGCGCGTTGCTGCCGAGCAGCATTAACAGCGCGTCGGCGCAATAATCCACCGGCACTACGTCGATCCGGTCTTCCATTGAACACATAAACTTTTGCAGCATCAGGCCCATACTGAAGACCCAGAAGATGCTGCTCGACGGCGTGCAGCCGTGACGGGTATGGCCGACGACGATGGAGGGGCGGGCGATAAGCAGCGGCAGGTCCGGGCACTCCTGACGCATCAGCTTTTCAAGGGTTGACTTCGAATAAGTGTATTCCACCAGATGTTCAGCATTTTCTCTGAATTCAGCACTTTCCGCGACCAGTGAATCCTGCTCCGGGGTGCATGACATTGCTGTGCCTACGTGCAGGAAACGCTGCAGTCCAGTGACCTGTTCCATGCGGCGTGCCAGCGCAAGGGTACCGTCGACGTTTACCTTCCAGATAAGCGGGTTGTTTCCAAATGAGGCGACAGCCGCGCAGTTAACCACATGCGTGACCTGGTTCAGTCGCGGATCGTTCAGAAAGGCCTCCGGCTGACTGAGGTCGCCAATGAGAATATTCTCCACGCTCAGGGAAGCCAGTTTCTCCTCAGAAACGTTGAACTTACGCATGTTCTCCTGCACGCGCTCCAGCCCGCTTTGCGGATCGCCGGCGCGGGCAAGCAAAAGGAGTTTCACGGATTGATCGCTCGTCAGGATTTTTTCAAGTACTGCACCGCCCAGGAAACCGGTCACGCCTGTAATCAATAACATCTTCATTAATACCGTCTCATTATGATTGATGAGGCGGATTGTAGGCGCGCAAAAGTAAACGGCATTTAAATAATAAATCGCCGAAACAGGCAGCATCTTAAGCTTATTTTAAGGAAAGGAAATCAGGTGGAGATATTGGACATTGCGGAAAGGTGAAAAATTCAATTTATAAATAATTATATTTCAAATTTATGATTTGTATGTATTTTTATGATGCAGGGTTAGGGTGGTTACAGCATAGAAAATGTAATAAATAAAATATTTTGTTACACCAAACATTTATCTGGAAAATAAATTAAATTTTGCTTAAGGGAAATTGAGTAACGTAAAAAGCAGGCTAGTTTATGTAGCCTGCGTAATATTTTCAGAGCAGCAAAGGAAGCGTAGCGCTGGCTGTTTGCTGGCTAACATCCGCGTAATGGTTGTCCAGCGTAATAAGAGTGGTGGTCAGCAATTCGACCAGCAGCATGACACCCACCTTTGCATTGAGCGCGCCAGCGCTAAGCGGGCCTTCTGGCTTGGCGGCTACCAGTTGCATATCACTCAGGGAAGCCAGCGGGCTACGTGGCGTGTTGCTGAGCGCCAGAACCTTTACGCCGCGCTTGCGGGCCAGTTTCACCACATGAAGTAAATCCCGCGTAGAACCGGAACTGGAGATAGCCACGACCAGCGTTTCAGCCGAGAGCGTTGCCGCATTCATGGCTGCGCGGTGCATGTCGCTAAATAACTGTGCGGGTTTACCCAGCCTTAATAACTTGTAATGCAGATACTCACCGAGGATTGCGCTGGCCGCGACGCCATAGATCTGCACGGATTGCGCCTGATGCAGTGCCAGTGCGGCTTTTTCAAGCAGCGCCCGGTCCAGGAGCCTGGCGGTATCCTGCAGAGCCAGGATTGACTCATCCACCACGTTATCAATTTCATCCCCGGCCTCTCGCGCGGGCTGACCCTGCTGAATATCCAGCGCCAGCGCCATTTTGAATTCGTTATAGCCCTTGCAGCCCAGCGTCCGGCAAAGACGCGTCACGCTGGCCTCGCTGGTGTGACTCTCGCGCGCCAGTTCCGTGATCGTCAGGTAGAGCACTCGGGCGGGATCGCTGAGGACAAACTCGCCGAGTTTTTGTTGTGTTGGGCTGTACCCGGAAGCCTCCTGGCGGAGCTTCAGCAGCAGATTTTCATGGTCCGACATGCCAGGTCCTTAATGCGTTTCTCTGTGACTAGTGTGACGGAAAGCGGGGGAAAGATGCCAGTCATTTTGAAAAAGTATGATCGGTCTCCTGGTTTTTGATGATAATTTTCACTATTAAATATTTATATGGTAAAAATTTTCATCAATAAATGAGGGGATGAAAAAATGATGCAAATGTTCAGTGGAGCCTCTTCGGGGGGATGGTTTGAAAAAGCGCAGCGCTTCGGCAAATCGTTTATGTTGCCCATCGCCGTGTTGCCTGCGGCGGGTCTGCTGCTTGGGATAGGCGGCGCGTTGTCGAATCCCAATACGCTGACGGCCTATCCGTTTTTAGATGTGGGCTGGCTGCAGGCGGTTTTCACCATCATGAGCAGTGCAGGTTCCATCGTATTTGCGAACCTCTCGGTGCTGTTTGCGGTTGGGGTGGCCGTTGGGCTGGCAAAAAGTGATAAAGGCACGGCAGGGCTGGCGGCATTACTGGCGTTTCTGGTGATGAACGCCACCATCAACGCGCTGCTGATCCTTACCGGCAAACTGGCGCAGGAAAACCCGGGGGCCGTGGGGCAGGGGATGACGCTGGGGATTCAGACGCTGGAAACGGGTGTATTTGGCGGCGTGGTGATTGGTCTCGTGACCTGCGCGTTGCATCACCGGTTTAATAAAATTGCCCTTCCGCAGTTCCTGGGCTTCTTTGGCGGCTCGCGCTTTGTCCCGATTATCAGCTCGCTGGCGGCGATACTCGTCGGCGCGCTGATGACCGTGGTCTGGCCGCATTTCCAGAAACTGATCTTTGGTCTGGGCGGGCTGGTAGACGCCACAGGTTATTTGGGCACCCTACTGTACGGCTTCATTTTACGCATGCTGGGCCCGTTCGGGTTGCACCACATCTTCTATCTTCCGTTCTGGACCACGGCCCTTGGCGGCAGCGAGATCGTCAATGGTCATCTGGTGGAGGGTACGCAGCGGATCTTCTTCGCCCAGCTGGCCGACCCGACGACGCGTCAGTTTTATGAAGGTACGTCGCGCTTCATGTCTGGGCGCTTTATTACGATGATGTTTGGCCTGCTCGGCGCGTGTCTGGCGATGTACCACACGGCAAAACCCGAGAACAAAAAGCGCGTTGCCGGGCTGCTGCTCTCTGCGGCGTTAACCTCATTCCTGACGGGCATTACCGAGCCCATCGAGTTCTCCTTCCTGTTTATTGCGCCGGTGCTTTACGTCATCCATGCGCTGTTTGACGGGCTGGCGTTCATGCTCGCACACATGCTGCATATCACCATCGGGCAAACCTTCTCCGGCGGTTTTATCGACTTCGTGCTGTTCGGCATTTTGCAGGGGGAGGCCAAAACCAACTGGATGTTCGTTCCGCTGGTCGGCGTGCCGTGGTTCTTCCTTTACTACTTCACCTTCCGCTACCTGATTAACCGTTTTGATTTCGCCACGCCGGGCCGTGAAAAGACGGCGATGGTTGATGAAGTGAGTCTGCCGCAAAGCGAGCGCGCTGCGGCGGTGATCGCCGGATTAGGTGGAAAAGACAATCTGGACGAGGTGGACTGCTGCGCCACGCGCCTTCGCGTCACGGTCAAAGACGGCAGCAAGGTGGATGACGCGGCGCTGAAAGCGACCGGCGCGCGCGGCGTTATCGTGCGTGGTAACGGGGTTCAGGTCATTTATGGCCCGCACGTCACCATTATCAAAAACGAAGTGGAAGAGATTTTATCGTAATGAAAACTGTACTGGATAACCTGAAGGGAAAACTGGTCGTCTCCTGTCAGGCGCTGGAGAATGAACCGCTGCATAGCCCGTTTATTATGTCGCGGATGGCGCTGGCGGCGGCGCAGGGCGGGGCCGCTGCCATTCGTGCCAACAGCGTGGTGGATATCGAGGCCATTAAGCAGCAGGTCTCTTTGCCTGTCATCGGCATCATCAAACGGGATTACCCGGAAAGCGAAGTGTTTATCACCGCCACGATGAAAGAGGTGGATGAGCTCATGGCCGTCGCTCCGGAAATCATAGCCCTTGATGCCACGGCCAGGGAGCGTCCCGGTGGGGAATCCCTGGAAACGCTGGTCATGCGCATCCGCTCGCGCTACCCCTCGGTACTGCTGATGGCGGATATTTCCACCGTGGACGAAGCCGTGACGGCGCAGGCGCTGGGCTTTGACTGCGTCGGCACGACGCTTTACGGCTATACGGCGGAAACGGCAGGCCATTCGCTTCCGGAGAACGACTGCGCGTTCCTGAAGGCCGTGCTGGCTGCCGTGACGGTTCCCGTGGTTGCCGAAGGGAACGTGGAAACGCCTGAACGCGCGGCCCGGTGCCTGGCGCTGGGTGCGCACACGGTCGTCGTCGGTGGCGCGATCACCCGTCCACAGCAAATTACCGAACGGTTTATGGCGGCGATTAGCGCGCAAAGCACCGATGGAGCATGACCATCCGGCGGGGATCTGCGATACTTATCGTTTATCCCCTTAACTGAGATGACTATGCAGTACCCGATTAACGAGATGTTCCAGACCCTGCAAGGCGAGGGTTACTTTACCGGTGTTCCCGCTATCTTTATTCGTTTACAGGGATGCCCGGTTGGCTGTGCCTGGTGTGATACCAAACATACGTGGGATAAGCTCGCAGATCGGGAAGTGTCGCTGTTTAGCATTCTGGCGAAAACCAAAGAGAGCGATAAGTGGGGCGCGGGCAGTTCAGAAGATCTGCTGGCGATTATTGGTCGTCAGGGCTGGACGGCGCGCCATGTGGTGATCACCGGCGGTGAACCCTGCATCCACGATCTGACTCCGCTGACCGAGCTGCTCGAAAAGAACGGCTACAGCTGCCAGATTGAAACCAGCGGCACCCACGAAGTGCGCTGCTCTCACTCTACCTGGGTGACGGTTTCGCCAAAAGTGAATATGCGCGGCGGGTATGACGTGCTCTCTCAGGCGCTGGAACGCGCGGATGAGATTAAGCACCCGGTAGGGCGCGTGCGCGATATCGAAGCGCTGGACGAACTGCTGGCGACGCTGACGGATGAAAAGCAGCGGGTGATTGCCCTGCAGCCTATCAGCCAGAAAGAAGATGCGACGCGTCTGTGTATTGAAACCTGCATCGCGCGTAACTGGCGCCTGTCCATGCAAACGCACAAGTACCTGAATATAGCCTAAAAAAAAGCCCGGTGGCGCTTGCGCTTACCGGGCCTACGGTTCGGGCCTCTTGTCGGCCGGGTAAGGCGAAGCCGCCACCCGGCAAACATCACTCTCCGCGATACACGCAGCCTGCCGTGCAGGTCTCTTTGATCATCACCGCGCTCAGCAGCGGTACCAGCGGCTTCATCTGATCCCAAATCCATTTTGCCAGCACTTCGCTGGTCGGGTTTTCAAGGCCCGGGATCTCGTTCAGATAGTAGTGATCCAGACGGTCGTAGGTCGGTTTAAACGCGGCCTTCAGTTCGGCAAAATCCATGATCCAACCGGTATGCGGATCAACTTCACCGGTGATCTCAAGACGCACCATAAACGAATGCCCGTGCAGACGGCCACATTTATGCCCTGCAGGAACATGCGGAAGGTGGTGGGCGGCTTCGAAGGTGAAATCTTTAAACAGTGTGGTGGACATGATCGCTCTCAGTAATGCGGAA
>NZ_JTLF01000305.1:0-15579 GCF_000798855.1 Enterobacter sp. ZOR0014
GAACATTCAACAAAAAAGAGAATAGCGTGACGATCATCACATCAGGGATCATCGTGCTGATGAAAGATCGAACAGCGTCGGTTTTATCCACAGATTGTGCCAATAAGTTAAACACAATTTGTCTGAAATTTGGATTTTCGTCGCACGTCAAGGCTGTAAATTGAAACAGTAGTCAGGGTTATGCCCAGTTATCCCACTTTTCTGTGGATAACATGGTGTAAGATCCTGTTTATTGTCAGTGACCAGATTTGAACAACCCGTTTTACGTTTCAGATCTGATGCTAAATTTTCGATAAAAAAACCAATAAATCATAGACATGGAATATTGGTACAGAAAAAGTTAAACTCTATCCACAAGGGACAATTTCTTCGTTTATTTTTTAATCAAAAGGTTACCTTCATGCATCCGCTTACCCCCTTGCTCACACCGCCGTCAAGCGAGCGTCAGTTGCTGCAGCAGGCTCAGCGTCTGGCGGGTTTCTCGCTGGGCGAACTGGCGGCGATGGCAGGGCTTCCGATCCCGAAGGATCTGAAACGAGATAAAGGCTGGATCGGCATGCTGCTGGAACTGTGGCTGGGTGCCAGCGCCGGCAGCAAACCAGAGCAAGATTTTGCCGCCCTTGGCGTAGAGTTAAAAACCATTCCCATCGACAGCCAGGGCAAGCCTCTGGAGACCACGTTTGTCTGCGTTGCGCCTTTAACCGGTAACACCGGCGTGACGTGGGAGACCAGCCACGTGCGCCATAAGCTGAAGCGCGTGCTGTGGGTTCCGGTTGAAGGTGAACGTCAGATCCCACTGGCTGAGCGTCGCGTTGGCGCGCCACTGCTCTGGAGCCCGGATGAAGAGGAAGAGCATCAGCTGCGTCTGGACTGGGAAGAGCTTATGGACATGATCGTGCTCGGGCAGGTGGAACGCATCACCGCCCGACACGGAGAAGTGTTACAGCTGCGCCCAAAGGCGGCTAACAGCAAAGCGCTGACCGAGGCGATCGGCGCAATGGGCGAGCCGATACTGACGTTGCCGCGCGGTTTTTATCTCAAAAAGAATTTCACCGGCGCACTGCTTGCTCGTCATTTCTTACTAAAAACATAGTTTTTTACTTATTTTGCGAGCTAACAAACATAATCGCCTGGTTTTTAAGATTTTACTGCTTCTCCCTGTTTTCATAACGGGTTAATACTACACTATGATTTGATACGAGCCAGATGAGGACGATAACGATGAAAAAATGGGCGGTGTTAATTTCAGCAGTCGGGTTGGCGTTTGCTGTATCGGGCTGTGGCAGCGATTACGTTATGGCGACAAAAGATGGCCGGATGATCCTGACCGACGGCAAACCCGAAGTCGACGACGATACCGGTCTGGTCAGCTACCACGACCAGGCAGGCAATAAAATGCAGATCAATCGCGACGAAGTTTCGCAAATTATTGAGCGATAACAGTCAGAGGTCAGTAGCGTACTGGCCTTTTTGATTTTTTTCTTCCCCTTTTGCTTCCCCT
Organism: Enterobacter sp. ZOR0014; assembly: GCF_000798855.1. NCBI lineage: Bacteria > Pseudomonadati > Pseudomonadota > Gammaproteobacteria > Enterobacterales > Enterobacteriaceae > Enterobacter > Enterobacter sp. ZOR0014. The sequence goes on from NZ_JTLF01000305.1 coordinate 1,502, forward strand.
CTGCCATGTTTATATTCCTTTGTCGGGAGGTTCCTGACGCGGTCTACATGTCTATTGAAGGAAGCCGGCTATGCATTATCACCGTATCCCCCACAGCGCTCTGGAGATAAGTCAACTGGGGTTGGGCACGATGACATTTGGTGAACAAAACAGCGAAGCCGATGCCCATGCACAACTCGATTATGCCGTCAGCCAGGGCATTAACCTGATTGATGTCGCAGAGATGTACCCTGTGCCGCCACGCCCTGAAACCCAGGGACTTACCGAAACCTACGTCGGTAACTGGCTGGCAAAACGCGGCAACCGTGAAAAGCTGGTTATCGCCTCGAAAGTCAGCGGCCCCTCGCGCAATAACGATGCCGGGATCCGCCCAAACCAAATCCTAGATCGCAAAAATATCCGCGCCGCGCTGGATGCCAGCCTGAAGCGCCTGCAAACCGACTATCTTGATCTGTACCAGGTCCACTGGCCACAGCGTCCAACCAACTGTTTCGGTAAGCTTGGCTACAGCTGGAATGAGAGCGCTCCCGCCGTTACGCTGCTGGAAACGCTGGAAGCGCTGACCGAATGCCAGCGCGCGGGGAAAATCCGCTACATTGGCGTGTCTAACGAAACGGCCTTTGGCGTGATGCGCTATCTGCACCTGGCGGATAAACACGATCTGCCGCGCATCGTCACCATTCAAAACCCCTACAGCCTGCTTAACCGCAGCTACGAAGTTGGCCTGGCGGAAGTGACACAATATGAAGAGGTGGAACTGCTCGCCTATTCCTGCCTCGGTTTTGGCACGCTGACGGGGAAATACCTGAACGGCGCAAAACCGGCCGGGGCGCGTAATACCCTCTTTAGCCGCTTTACCCGCTACAGCGGCGAGCAGACACAGAAAGCCGTTGCGGCCTATGTGGATATCGCAAAGCGTCACGGTCTTGACCCCGCACAGATGGCGCTGGCCTTCGTGCGCCGTCAGCCGTTTGTGGCCAGTACTCTGCTGGGGGCTACCACTCTGGAACAGCTGAAAACCAATATTGAGAGTTTCCATCTGGACCTGAGTGAAGAGGTATTAGCGGAGATTGAAGCGGTGCATCAGGTTTATACGTATCCTGCACCGTAATAAATGCAAAACGGCAACGCACGTTGCCGTTTTTAGTGTTCGCACCCTCTCCCGTGGGAGAGGGCCGGGGTGAGGGCATCAGACCGCATAAATCAACGGCGACGCTGCCAAAGCCATAATGCGGCAATCGCCAGCGCAAACAGCGCACCAAACCCGACGCCAATTCCCACCACTGGCACACCGACTTTCACCGCCAGCGAGTAGAGCCCCAGCATTAACAGCATCGCCAGGTTTTCACCCAGATTTTGCACCGCAATGGCATTTCCCGCCCCAACAGTCTGCTTGCCGCGCTCCTGCAGTAACGCGTTGAGTGGTACCACGAAGAAACCACCCAGAATACCAATCAGGATCAGTAGAGCATAAGCAGGCAATAACGCATGCTGTAGCGAGAAAAGGAGCACCGCGACGCCAATGAGGATCCCCGCAGGCATGCAGCGTGCCACCGTTTCGAGCGTCACCAGCTTCGCCGCCGCGCCCGCGCCAACAACAATGCCGATCGCCACCATCGCGTTAAGATAGGTCGGCGTCGCATTGTCGGTAATGCCCAGCGCCACCGGCACCCACAGCACCAGCAGGAAGCGCAGCGTGACGCCTGCGCCCCAGAACATACTAGTGCCCATCAGAGAGAAACGTGTTTCACCGTTACGCCAGAGCACGCGGCAGGCATTAAAGAAACTGCCGGTCATCGGTTTGAAGCGCCAGGATTGTCCCGGACGGGCTACCGGCAGCTTTGGAATGAACAGGTTAGCCACGACCGCACCGCCATACACCACCGCACAAACGCCCAGCGCCGCCAGGACATGCCAGTCGGCCAGTACACCGCCCGCGACGGAGCCGAGCAGGATAGCGGCGATAGTAGACGACTCCATCAGGCCGTTGGCTTTCACCAGCTTATCACCCGTGGTCAGCTCTCCGAGGATGCCATATTTCGCCGGTGAGTAGGCGGCAGCACCAATGCCCACCAGCGTGTAGCCAATAAACGGATTGAAACCAAAGCAAATGCTGGCGGCCCCCAGCAGCTTCAGACCGTTAGCAAACATCATCACCCGGCCTTTCGGGAAACTGTCCGCCACCTGCCCCACAAACGGCGCGAAGATAATGTAAGCGCCCACAAACACCATCTGCAGGATCGGCTGGCTCCAGTCAGGGTAAAACTCGGCCTTCAGCAGCGCCAGGGTGGCAAACAACAGCGCGTTATCGCCGAACGCAGAGAGAAACTGCGCAGCAATCACTGCCATCATGCCTTTTGACCTAAGCGATGTGTTAGTGTGCACTGACTCACGCATTTTGCTGTTCCGCCTCTTCAACCATGCCTTTCAGGGTCACAAAGTCAGGCTTACCGCTACCCAATACCGGAAGGTGTTTCAGGTAACGAATATCGCGCGGTACCGCCAGCTCGGGAATGCCATGCTCACGCGCATGGCTAAGTAACCTGTCGCGCTTCAGCTCACTGTCGGTGGTAAACAGGACCAGCGCCTCGCCTTTGCTGGCATCACTCTTCACCACCGTCGCGTGCATCTTATCCGCGGACACCGCCGTCGCCAGCTGTTCAACCATCTCCAGAGAGACCATTTCACCGGCGATTTTGGCGAAGCGTTTTGCACGCCCCTGAATCTGCACAAAGCCCTGCTCGTCGAAGCGAACGATATCACCGGTGTCGTACCAGCCGGTTTCAACCTCACCGTTCACGTTTTCCGCCGTTGGCGCTTCCAGCACGCCCGGGTTTTCCACGCGCAGGTAACCATTCATCACGTTTGGTCCTTTCAGCTGCAGGCGGCCACCGTCCTCAATGCCCGGTACCGCCAGCAGACGCGCATCCATTCCCGGCAGAATTCGGCCAACCGTACCCGGCTTCGCCGCCATCGGCACGTTGATGGAGACGACGGGTGCGCACTCCGTAACGCCATAGCCTTCAAGAATGCGCAGGCCAAACTTGTCCTGCCAGATCTGACGCGTGCTCTCCTGCAGTTTTTCCGCCCCCGCCACCACATAACGCACACGATAGAAATCATATGGATTAGCGAAACGCGCATAGTTACCCAGGAAGGTTGAGGTCCCAAACAGGACGGTGCAGTTACGGTCATACACCAGCTCCGGCACAATGCGGTAATGCAGCGGGCTGGGATAGAGGAACACTTCTGCGCCGGTCAGCAGCGGCGTAAACAGCCCCACCGTCAGACCAAAGGAGTGGAACAGCGGCAGCGCAGACATAAAACGGTCACTGGCGGTAAAGTCAGCAATGCTTTTGATCTGTTCAACGTTCGCGAGAATACTCTTGTGGCTGTGGACGACGCCTTTCGGGTTGCCTTCCGAACCGGAGGTAAAGAGGATAATCGCGTCATCTTCCGGCTGCTGTTTAACCTGTGCCAGATGGGGCATCAGCAGGTGAGCGAAAATCCACAGCTTGTCGCCCGTCGTCACGTCCGCCTTCAGATCTTCCAGGAAGACCCAGCGAACCTGAGTCAGCTGCTCCGGCAGATGCCACAGCTTGCCTTTATCCAGGAACTGGCGAGAGGTAAAAACGGTGTTGATTTGGGCCGCAGTGATGGCACTGGTCAGCCCTTTTACACCCGCCGTGTAGTTCATCATTGCCGGAATACGGCCGCGGGACACCGCACCAAAAATCACCGCTGCGCTGATGCCCGCGTTAGGCAGCATCAGGCCAATCTTATCACCCTTCTTACTGTATTTTTCAAGAATGCGGCCCACAAACAGGGTCTTGGTCAGCAGTTTGCGATATGTGTCAGGCGTGAAATTGATGTCTTCAATACAGTTTTTCCTGGCACCATAGCGATACTGTGCCGAAAGCAGAGATTCATACAGCGTTTCGCGCGGACGAACGGCCATTCGCGCTTCCATCATAATCTGGTGCAGCATTTCTCCGGCAATTTTACGGCGATCGCGGGCACGCGGTGCATCGGGCATCGGTAACGACGTTGGCGGCAGAATATGCAGGGTAATTTTTGGGAACAGACGCTGCTTCACCAGCCCTTTCAGGCGGCTGAAGTGGCTCAGCTCTGCGCCTTCGATACGCAGTGGCACCACGGTCGCTTTTGACTTCGCCGCGACAAATCCCGCGCCGTCATAGATTTTCATTAGCGAGCCGGTCACTGAAATGCGCCCTTCCGGGAAAATGACCACCGGACGCCCCTGCTCAACCAGACGTACCAGATGTTTAATCATCATCGGTTTGGTGGGGTCGAGCGGCACGAAGTCAATCAGCGGCGTGAGCCAGCGCATATACCACTGCTGGCTGATGGAGGTATACACCGCAAACACCGGACGCACGGGCAAAAACAGCGCCAGCAGGATGCCATCGATAAAGGAAACATGATTTGGTGTGATGAGAACGCGTTCGCCGCGAAGCGCCTGGGCATCGCCAGTGACGCGGATGCGAAAAAGAATACGGAAAAGTGTACGGAAGAACCCAAATAGCATCTCAACTCCCTTTGCCAGACAGTGTGGAGGGTTGACAGTAAATGGTGGCAGATTACACGAGAAGTGGTATGGGAGCGACAGCAAAAGTGGGGGCAAAAAAAAACCTGCGCATCCGCGCAGGTTGGTGCAAGAGATGAGTACGAAAACGTACTAAGAATTCTCACCAATCAATACCTCTGGGATCTTGATTGTGGCCGTTGCCCCTGCGCTTCGCCAGCAGGAAAACGCAAGGGAATGAGCCGAAGTGCAACCAGGTGTGAATATTCTCTTTTGCTGTTACAGGTTGAACTATCAGGCAAAAAAAAACCTGCGTAAAAACGCAGGCTGGTGTAAGTCGTGTTAATCAACCGGAGTTGATTCCACCTATCAATACCTCTGGGATCTCGACTCTATCAACCTCTTTAACGTCATCGCCACCGGACAATCGCAACAGCCTGAGGCAAAGTGTAACCAAAGGTTCAGATTCACCGTCTTCAGACATGACTGCGCGTGTAACGATTACACGATCAGGGGTGTTCTGCGTCACGTTTGTAGTGAGGGGAAATCGGTGCCCCTTGAATGCACGCCACTTTTCCGCAACACTATTTGGTGTGTAAACGCTTACCCCTAATAAGAAGGTTATAAATGGCGACAATAAAGGATGTGGCTCGTCTGGCCGGTGTTTCGGTTGCCACCGTCTCCCGCGTGATTAATGATTCCCCCAAAGCCAGCGACGCATCACGCCAGGCGGTACAAAGCGCCATGGAAACCCTGAACTACCACCCCAACGCCAATGCTCGCGCGCTCGCCCAGCAGTCCACTGAAACCATTGGTCTGGTGGTGGGTGATGTATCCGACCCCTTTTTCGGCGCCATGGTGAAGGCGGTTGAACAGGTCTCTTATCAGACGGGTAACTTTTTACTGATCGGCAATGGCTATCATAATGAGCAAAAAGAGCGCCAGGCGATCGAACAGTTGATCCGCCACCGCTGCGCAGCTCTGGTGGTTCACGCCAAAATGATCCCGGATGCCGAACTGATTCACCTGATGAAGCAGATGCCCGGCATGGTCATCATCAACCGCATTATTCCTGGATTTGAAAAACGCTGCGTGGCTCTCGACGACCGCTACGGCGCCTGGCTTGCGACCCGTCATCTGATTCAACAGGGACATACGCGGATTGGCTATCTCTGTTCCAACCACCCTATTTCTGACGCAGAAGATCGTCTTCAGGGCTACTACGATGCCCTGCGCGAAAACGGTCTGCCCTGTAATGACCGTCTGGTGGCCTATGGTGAACCGGATGAGAGCGGTGGCGAACAGGCTATGACGGAACTGCTGGGCCGCGGACGGAACTTCACGGCAGTGGCCAGCTATAACGACTCGATGGCCGCTGGCGCAATGGGGGTATTGAATGATAACGGGATTGAGGTCCCGGCAGAAATCTCGCTGATTGGCTTTGATGATGTGCTGGTCTCTCGCTATGTGCGCCCGCGCCTGACCACCGTGCGTTACCCTATCATCACGATGGCCACACAGGCTGCCGAGCTGGCGTTAGCGCTGGCCGAGCAACGCCAGCCACCGGAAATTACCCATCTCTTCAGCCCAACCTTAGTGCGCCGTCACTCCGTTGCGTCGCCTGCTGAAGCGCAAAGCGAATAACGGTACAGATGTACCGTTTTATCGGGATACTCCAGCCCATCGCCAATGTACTGCCAGCCGTAACGTTCATAGAAGTCACGGCAGGCAGACCAGAGATGGAGTTCGTCGTATCCGGCCTGTGCGGCAAAGGCGATAACGTGTTGCTGTAACTTACCTGCCAGTCCCTTACCGCGCGCCGCCTCATCAACGTAGAGCGCCGCCAGCCACGGACAGAGATCCTGTCGGGTAATCAAATCGCAGCGCCAGAGGCCCACCGTGCCGAGAAGCTGTTGGTCTTCTAAAGCGATAAACGTCAACGGCAGTGCCCCCGGCGCCTGGCTGTGCTCAACGATGCTGTGGAAAAATGCCCGTGGGAGCCCCTCGCCAAACGCCTGCCATATCCAGTCGGTAACCTGCTCCGCATACTGCGGGGCTTCATAAAGCGGGAGGATGACACTCTTTTTCACGTTTCACCTGGGTGTTCTTATTAATGGGCTAGCCTGACGCCTCCAGCCCGGTTTGTCGATTATTTTACCAGAGTCAGACTATTACGTTTTACTTCTGATGGGCCAGGCGAATCGTTACCAAAAAGCGTGATCGTGGCAGAAGTTTTGCCCTTCCCGCATCGCTTATACGCCGTCAGGTCTGTGTTAAACTGCAGGGCATTACGTGGAAGCAGGAATGTAGAATGGCAACAATGCTGGATGTCTCACTGCGTGCGGGCGTGTCGAAGGCTACCGTCTCGCGCGTGCTGAACGGCACGGGTCAGGTTAAAGAGAGTACGCGTCAGCAGGTCTTTGCTGCGATGGAAGAGCTGGGCTACCGCCCCAACTTTCTCGCGCGCTCACTGGCTAACCAGACCAGCAACAGCATTGGTCTGGTCGTCTCCACCTTCGACGGCTTTTATTTTGGGCGCCTTCTGCAGCAGGCGTCGCGGCAGACCGAAACCCACGGCAAACAGCTGATCGTCACCGACGGTCACGACGCGCCGGAACAGGAAGAACAGGCAGTGCAAATGCTGGCCGATCGTCAGTGTGATGCCATCGTGCTTTACACGCGCTATATGAGCGAAAAAGCGATCATCAAACTGATGAATACCGTGCAAACGCCGCTGGTGGTCATCAACCGTGAAGTCAGTCAGGCTCCGGATCGCTGCGTGTTCTTCGAACAGCAGGATGCCGCGTTTAAGGCGGTGGATTACCTGATCAATCAGGGCCATCGGGAGATCGCCTGCATTACCGTCCCGATCCACACGCCCACGGGTAAAGCGCGGCTGATGGGCTATCGCAAGGCGCTGGAAAAGCACGGTATTCGCCTGGACGAGCGTCGAATTAAGTACGGTGATGCCGGAATGACGAGAGGCTATGAGCTGTGCAAGGAGCTGATTGCCGACGGCGTGCCGTTTAGCGCCCTGTTTGCCTGTAACGATGATATGGCACTGGGTGCGTCCAAAGCGTTGCACCAGGCAGGACTCAAGATCCCGCAGGATATCTCCCTGTTCGGTTTTGACGATGCCCCAAGCGCGAAGTGGCTGGAGCCTGCGCTTTCATCGGTTTATCTGCCGATAGATAACATGATTATTACGGCCATCGATCAGGCGATCCGGCTGGCAAAAAACCAGCCGGTTGATGCGATCCCGCCGTTTACCGGCACGCTGGTATTACGCGATTCGGTCACCACCGGGCCGTACTTTACTCAGATGAGTTCTAAAGCCAGCAGCTCCTGAATGGTCTGACGACGACGGATCAACTGCGCTTTGCCGTTATCAAACAGCACTTCCGGCAGCAACGGGCGGCTGTTGTAGTTCGAGGACATCGACGCCCCGTACGCCCCGGTGTCGTGCAGCACCAGATAATCGCCCGGCTTCACCTCTGGCAGCGCGCGGGTTTCCACTTTTCCACCTTCCTGCTGAGTGAATACGTCACCCGATTCACACAGCGGGCCTGCGACAACCGTCTCGCGGCGCGGCGCATGCGTTAAATCGCGGCCATCAGCGGCCAGCGCGGTAATGTGATGATAGCTGCCGTACATCGATGGACGCATCAGGTCGTTAAAGCCCGCGTCAATCAATACGAAGTGGCGGGAACCCATCTCTTTGACGCTGCGTACCTGCGCCACCAGCACACCGGCTTCGGCCACCAGGAAACGACCCGGCTCAATTTCCAGCTTCACGGCATGACCGAGATGGGCGGCGATTTGGTCACGCGCGGCGCTCCACAGGCCGTAATAGTGATCGGTGTCGATCGCCTCCTCTCCTTCGCGGTAAGGAATGGAAAGCCCGCCCCCGGCGGAGATCGCCTCAAGATCCTGGCCAAAATCGACAACCTGGCGCACCATCGCTCCGCAAACCTGCTCCAGATGGCCGTAATCCACGCCAGAGCCAATGTGCATGTGAATACCCACCAGCTTCAGGTTGTAACGCTGCAACACGTCAAGCGCGGCTGGCATGTCGGCATACCAGATGCCGTGCTTGCTGTTTTCGCCGCCGGTGTTCGTTTTTTGGCTATGACCGTGACCGAAACCCGGATTCACACGCAGCCAGACGCGATGACCGGGTGAAACCTGACCCAGCTGCTCCAGCATATCCACCGAACCGGCATTCACCGGCACCTGCAGTTCATGCACGCGCGCCAGCGTGGCGTCGTCAATCAGATCCGCAGTAAAGACAATCGCGTCTGGATCGGTTTTCGGATCAAATCCGGCCGCCAGCGCACGTTCGATTTCACCCAGCGAGACAGAGTCAACCTTGACCCCCTGCTCACGCATCAGGCGCAGGATGTGAATATTGGAGCAGGCCTTCTGGGCAAAACGCACCACGTCAAACTGATGCAGGGCCGCGATCTTCTCGCGAACGATCTGCGCGTCGTAGACCCATACCGGGCAACCAAACTCGGCGGGCAGGCGGAGCAAGTTTTCGGCATTTAAATCGGTATCAGTTTGATTGAGCGGGCGTGGCATGGTCTTCTCCGGATAAATTCATTTTTCATGATTACGCCACAGCGGAAGGAGAATAAAAAATATCGTTTTATCGTGAGTCTATGCAAAAATGATATGGACAGTTCTATGCTTTCAGGTGCCCTATGCCCGCTGTGAATTTACGCCATATAGAGATTTTTCACGCTGTGATGACCACCGGCAATCTCACCGAAGCCGCGCAGATGCTGCATACGTCGCAGCCGACGGTCAGCCGCGAGCTGGCGCGCTTCGAAAAGGTACTGGAACTGAAACTGTTCGAGCGCACCCGGGGAAGACTTCACCCGACGGTGCAGGGGTTGCGCCTGTTTGAGGAAGTCCAGCGCTCCTGGTACGGGCTGGACAGAATTGTCAGTGCGGCGGAAAGTCTGCGCGAGTTTCGTCAGGGCGAGCTGTCGATTGTCTGTCTTCCGGTTTTCTCTCAGTCTTTTTTACCGACCCTGCTTCAGCCTTTTCTGGCCCGCTATCCGGAGGTCAATCTCACCATCGTGCCGCAGGAGTCCCCCCTGCTTGAAGAGTGGCTTTCAGCACAGCGTCATGATTTGGGTCTGACCGAAACGCTCTCCACGCCTGCGGGAACGGCACGCACGGAGTTACTTTCTTTAGATGAAGTGTGCGTTTTGCCCGCCGGGCACCGGCTCGCCGGTAAGACAGTGATTGCACCAGAGGATTTCCACGGGGAGAACTATATTAGCCTGTCGCAAACCGACAGCTACCGGCAGCTGCTGGATACGCTTTTTGCTGAGCATCAGGTGAAACGGCGGATGGTAGTGGAAACGCACAGCGCGGCGTCAATATGTGCAATGGTGCGGGCGGGCGTCGGCGTCGCGGTCGTTAACCCGCTCACGGCGCTGGATTATGCCGGGAGCGATATCGTGATTCGCCCGTTTAGCCTATCCGTTCCGTTCACCGTGAGCCTGATCCGCCCGCTACACCGTCCGGCCTCCGCGCTGGTGGACACATTCACCGAACACTTAATGGAGCACGCCCGCCAGGTGGCGCTTCGCTTACCTGAACGGCAAAACCCATTATGAGAGCATAAACTCCACGGCATCGGCGGCGTGAATGGCGGCGGTATCAAAGACCGGGACCGGGCTTCGCTCTGCAGGCACCAGCAGGCCGATCTCCGTGCAGCCGAAGATCACCCCTTCAGCCCCCTGCTGCGCCAGCTTTTCAATCACGCTGACGTAATACGCCCGGGAAGGCTCGCTGAAGGTACCCAGGCACAGTTCTTCGAAGATAATCTGATTGAGGCGCGCCCGGTCTTTCTCATCCGGTATCAGGCTTTCGATGCCGAATTCGCTGTGCAAACGCCCGCGATAGAAATCCTGCTCCATGGTGTAGCGCGTGCCGAGCAATGCCACGCGCGACATCCCCGACGAGCGAATCGCACGTCCTGTGGCATCGGCGATGTGCAGGAATGGCAGCGAACAGCGTGCTTCAATGTGCGATGCGACTTTGTGCATCGTATTGGTACACAGCAGAATGCCCTGCGCCCCCGCACGCTCCAGCCCCAGCGCGGCATCCGCCAGTATTTCACCGGCTTTATCCCACTCTCCGCTCGACTGACAGGCTTCAATTTCATGGAAATCAACGCTGTGCAGCAGCAGACTCGCAGAATGCAGTCCGCCCAGACGCTGCTTTACCCCTTCGTTAATCAGGCGGTAATAAGGGATTGTCGATTCCCAGCTCATCCCACCTATCAGGCCGATCGTTTTCATTATCTCTCCTTATCTCTGGTATCTCTTTTAACACAACCGACGCCCATAAAAAAAGGCGCTGTATTCAGCGCCTTTTTAAACCCTGCGTTTATTGTGTCAACGGCTCTGACAGCGGATGACGGGAGAGCATCGCTTCACGCAGCAACACGCTACCGCAGGCAAAGAGCCCGCCCAGGAGTGCCGCCAGAATTACAATCAGAGGTTTGCCCGGACCGTCTTTTTTCACCGGCAAAGACGGAGAAAGCTGATACCTGAAGGGTTCAAGCTTAACGTCTGCAAAGGAGAGATTTTTCAGCTGCGCCAGATAGTATTCCCGGTTCTGGAAGTCCGCGTTCAGCTCCGTCACATCTTTGAGATTTTTTTCAATCTGCAGCTTTTGCGCAATTCCGTCGGCACCGAGCGCAACGGAGTAATCCGGGTCATCTTTTACCGCCTGCCCGCTACTGTAGACTGGCTTCTTAATGCCCGCGGCATTCGCCACTTCCAGCGAATAATTCAGCCGCTGCAGGTTAGTATTGTGAATATTGGTCAGGCGAACACGGTCTAGCCTCAGCTGCTGCTCTACCTCATTCGTCCTGAGGGCGATCTGGTTACGGATATTTTGCACTGTCTCTTTTTCAACAACCGCCGCGATATAATTGATATACCCCTCCAGTACGGTTTGCGCATCACTGGCTTTCGGTGCCGTGAAGCTCAGTGTCCAGGAGACATAAGGCACTTTATCCGCATCTTTTACCTGCGCGTCATTCACCGCTTTCATTCTTTCCGCAATATTGACGACCGCACGGTGCAGTTCAAGCGCGTCAACCTCAACCTCTTCAAGCTGTGACATGACGTAAGGGGAAGAGGTCAAATACTCTTTGAGCAATGACTGCGACTGGAATTTTTTGATAAACAGGTCAAAGATTTCCGAACGTGTCACCTGCGCCTTCACGTCAAGAACCTGCAGCGCAACCATCATCTGGCGCAGCGGGTTCCACTGCGTCTGCTCTGCCGGGGTGATCACCGCTTTACTGGTCCATTTTTGCGGCAACAGAAACGCAATAGCCAGGCCTGCCAGCGCAAAGATAAAGACGATGGTGACGATGCGTTTTTTCGCGGCCAGCAGAACATCTAACAGACCCAGAAGGTCGATCTCTTTTGGAGAGATTGCGGGGGTAGCATATGAAGGAAAATCGAGATCCGTATTTTTTTTGAAATCCATTGCTGACATAGCCGTTCTTCTATTGCGATTGCAGTAAAGTTCTGCCTGGTGAGTTCAGTTTTCAGATAATACTAGGAAATGAGAATAATCTGAACGCAAGAATCGGCTATGTGTGCGCTTGCTATCAAAGTTGGTAGTTATTTACAACATGGCTCTTGTTAAACATCGATCTAGAAAAAAGCCGGGTGGCGCTAGCGCTTACCCGGCGTACATTTTGCCCACGCAGGCCCAGTAAACGTAGGGCCCCCGGTATTCACATTACACGCCGATATTACGCAGTTTTTCCCCGGCCATTAGTTTGCGTTCAATATGTTCCAGCGTCACACCTTTGGTTTCCGGAATCAGCCAGAAGGTCACGCCAATAAACGCCACGTTCAGCACCGTGTAGAGCCAGAAGGTTCCCGCAGCGCCAATGGCATCCAGCAGCGTCAGGAAGGTCGCACCAATGATCATGTTCGACACCCAGTTGGTGGTGGTGGAACAGGTGATCCCAAAGTCACGGCATTTGAGCGGCTGAATTTCGGAGCACAGGATCCACACCACAGGTGCGGCGCTCATCGCGTAACCGGCAATACACATCATGGTCATCCCGACAGAAAGCCAGGAAAGACCGCTTGAGGCCGTGCCGTTATCAAACTGCATCAGGCAGTAGCCGAGGATCAGCGTGCCGAGAGCCATCACGCTAAAGCCAATTTTCAGCGCCGGTTTACGCCCGGCTTTATCGACGGTGAATACCGCAATAAAGGTGGCGAACATAAAGGTGAGCCCCACCACCAGCGTGGCAATCATCTGCTGCTCAGTGGTGGTAAAACCGGCCATTTTGAAGATGCGTGGCGCGTAGTACATGATGATGTTCATCCCGGTGAACTGCTGCATCGCCTGCAGCAACATGCCGAGGAACACCGCGCGGCGCACGTTGCGGTTGATCTTAAACAGCGCCCAGCCCCCCTGCTTCAGCTTCAGGCTTTCGCGGATTTCGTTCAGCTCTTCACGCGCTTTTTCAGAAGTATCGCGCAGCATCCGCAGCACCTCTTCCGCCTCGACGTGACGCCCTTTTTGCGCCAGCCAGCGCGGGCTATTGGGCAGGAAGATCACTAATACAATCAGCACCACCGCAGGCAACGCCAGCACGCCGAGCATGGCGCGCCAGTTGCCGCTGTAGCTGAAGTACGTATCGGACAGGAACGCCAGCACGATGCCCAGCGTCACCATCAGCTGATACATACTGATCATCTTGCCGCGCACATTCTCACTTGCCATCTCAGAGAGATAAAGCGGTGCCGTGTAGGAGGCGATCCCCACTGCCACGCCGAGCAGCACGCGGGAAAGCAGCAGCACCTCTACGTTGGTCGCAAATGCAGAGCCAATTGACCCCGCAACAAACAGGACGGCGCCGACCATCAGGCTGTATTTGCGCCCGAGGCGGAACGAAAGCCAGCCGTTAAACAGCGCACCGATAGCCGCACCAAGCATCATGCTGCTCACCACCCACTCCTGCAGGCGATTACTCAACGTAAAATGATCGGTAATAAACGGCAGCGCCCCGGCGATGACGCCGATATCCAGGCCGAACAGCAAACCCGCTACAGCTGCCGCAATGGAGACAAACTGGTTCATGCGTCGGGTATCGCGCAGCGCAGCGGGCATCAGGGTAGAGTCATTGATAGATGTCATATTTTTCCTGCCTCAACAGCAAAATTTGTTAAGTGAAATTACGAGAAAGCGCGGAAAAGTGTCAGGCTGGAATTCGCGAAGATATGGATGATTTCGCTATGGCATAGCGATCTGTGATGGACATTACAATTTCAACTAATCCTGAATAATCACAATATTTTACTAATGCGTTAATTTTTCAGGAATAAAAGTGTGATAGCGGTCATTTATCATTTTTCAGTATGGATTTTTCGTGTTTATCGATATGGATTTTGACAATTTTTAAGCAAAAAAAAACCTCCGCTGAAGGGCAGTAATGCCAGTCAGTTAAGCAACTGACTGGCCCTTTTTCGGGGCT
>NZ_JTLF01000203.1:0-3832 GCF_000798855.1 Enterobacter sp. ZOR0014
CCGGTCAGAGGTTACTGAGTATCGTAAGATTCAAAGGTGTTTCCTACGGTACAAAAGAAAAACCAGAGCTTAATAAATTATTCAATAATGAAAACAGATTCTTCCTTTCTTTAGGTAAAAAAGAAGGCAAGAATTTAATGATACAAACGTGGACTACCAAATCCTCCATCAGTCTTGATGCTGAATACAAAATGGATCTCCCAGTATTTCAGGATTTTGTAGATACCTATACCGCACCATTTCGGAAAGGTAAATATAGGCAGGTTGGTTATACCGTTGCGTTCATTCTGAAGTATAAAGACCTCGATGAAGGTATTAGCCGAATGAATGACATCCTCATTATGGTCAATAAAATGCTTGATGCCTTTGAACCTTCAGTATTAGGCATGGAAGAAAGCGCCAATGGGTCTGTGTATTCTCAGGTTGGCCGATATGTGTCTATGTTGTTGAACGGCGAAGAGCAGAATGTTATGGCCTCCTCTACACGCTTAGGGGATGCTGTGATCGACAGCGTAACTAATTTCGCACCGTATGACTATGTGGAGAACCGGCCTAACAGTGGTGGAGCGCGTTATGCCACTACCTATGACCTCCGCGATTATCCGGCCAAAACAGTTCCTGGAATGTGGGATGAAGCTATAGAGGAACAGTTTGATTTTACTCTGGTGCAAACTTTCATGTTTGAGGACAGAAATAAATCAAAAGTTAACTTTAAAAAACAAACTGTAGATCTGACTTCTGCTGAAGGTGAAACGAAGCAAACCAAGCAGCTGGAAGATGCTGTGCAGGATATAACGCAAGGTGACAAGCTTTTTGGCCGCTATCATGCAGCTCTCATTGTGTATGGCGAAACACCGCAGAAAGCCATTGAGAACGGTGCTACGCTGGATTCTATATTTTCTGCTCGCGACACCCGCTTTATCAGATCAACTGTGACAAATGACGATACTTACTACTCGCTATTTCCCGGATGCACAATAGCGATGTATCCCGTTCCTAAATCAACAGAAAATCTGGCATGTGGTTTTTCGCTTCATGCTTCTCCAGTCGGAAAAGCAGATGGAAACCCGCCCGGAGATGGCAAAGCATGGATGCCATTTCGTTCAGCCACTGACGCACTTTACTTTTTTAATGCGCATAATAGCCCTATAGGGAAAAACAATACTGGCGAGCGTATGCCAGGGCACGTTTCCGTTGTCGGTATGACGGGGGCGGGAAAGACAACTCTCGAAGGAGAGTTAGTCTTGTTTGCGAGTCGTTGGAATCCTATGTTCTTTGGCCTGGATTACAACCGTTCATTTGAAAATTTACTCAGGGCGCTTGATACACAATATTATGTAGTTTCGCCAGGTGAAGATACGGGTATTAACCTGTTTCAACTGGAAGATACGCCAGCTCTTCGTACTCACCTATTTGACCAAGTGCTCACAATGGCCGGGGGAGGAAGCGAAGCCGAACAGAAACAAATACGCAGCTCTATCGATGCGGTTATGTCGCATTCTGTGGTTGAGAACAGAGGTATGTCACTCCTGCTGCAAAACATAGCGCCAACAGAAGATGAAAACTGTCTTCATGTGCGACTGGCGAAATGGTGTCGAATCTGTCCTGATGGCTCAACAGGTCGAAATGCATGGGTTTGTGACGCAGCTGTCAACCGATTCGATCCTATGAAGTTCCGGCGACTTGCGTTCGATTGCACGCAGATAATGAAGAAAAGTTTCTTTATGAAAAATCGGGATATCATGGAGATATTCCTGAATAATATGTTTTTCTTGAAACGAATGATGCATGAGTCTCAGCCGGGAAATATGCTGATTAACATGATCGCTGAGTGCTGGATTCCACTCACGTTTGAAAGTACAGCGGATTCACTTAAGGAGATTCTAAAAGCTGGCCGAACAAGGGGCGAAATATTGATAATGGACACTCAAAGCCCTGAAGATTTAAGCGAGAGTGAACATGCTCCAGCGGTAATTCAGCAGGTAATTACTCAAATATGGTTAGCAAATGATAAAGCTGATGAAAAGCAATATGCGAAGTTTAATATTAAAGGTAAAGAGTTCGAAATAATTTCTAACTTTAACCCGTTGGCGCGTGAGTTTCTTATTAAGCAAGGGCAGCAGTCAACGGTACTATCATTTGATTTGCCCGATGATTTGAAATATTGGCTACCTATTCTTTCTACAACCATTGGAAAAGATGGTAATGCAGCTATTGCTGCAAGTGTCAGAGAGAGATTAGGGACAGATGATCCTGCTAAGTGGGTACATGAATTCCTTGATGAAATACAGAGAATGAAACAAACAGAGGATTAGTTATGAAAATTAAGGTTATTTCAACATGCCTGTCACTCATTTTATATGCAGCGCCGTATCATAGTTATGCTTCGGGTATACCAACGGTTGATGTGGCAAATATAGCTCAATTGGTTTCCAATGCTCAGCAACAAGCTCAGCAGGCGTTGGATCAACTGAATGAAACGAAAGCCGCTATCCAGCAAGCGAAAAGCCAATACGACCACTATAAAAACTTAGTTACAGGTAATAACAAACTTGGTGATTTCTTAAATGATCCACTTCTAAACAAAGTATTACCTCTCAATGACTGGAATGATATTTATAGCGATACAAAAAATCTTGCTGATTTGCGCAGCCGCTATGGATTAACTTCTAGTGACCCGAAAGTACAGCAGGCGTTCGATAAGTTGCTGCAACAAGCTGGCGCACTGGAAGATACCTACAATGCCTCTTCACAACGTGTAGATAATGCTGAGCAATTACGTCAGCGATTAAATACGGTTCAGACTCCTCAGGAGCGCGAAGAGTTGGCATTACGCTTACAGCAAGAGCAGTTGGAGCTGCAAAACCAACAAATAAAGTTGCAAAATATACAAATGCTGATGGATCAAAAAGAGAAGATTGAAGATAAAAAAAGGGCGCAGGCGTTTTGGAATAAACTTGAAGGAAATCCTTGATAATCGTCATAAAATCTGTTTTATCTCTCTTTAAAAAATAAATGTAATATGCAATAATGTGGTTGTATATTAACGAGGGATAATAAATGAAAAAGTTTATTTGTGCGTTTGCTGTGATTATGTCTGCGGTAGTAATTTCGGGTTGTGATGATCAACAAAAGGTGACTGATGGCTTTTCTGGTCAATGGAAAGCTGTCAGTAAGGCAGATGGTAGCGCATTACATCCAAAATACAGCTCTGTTATGAATATAACTTGCAGTGAAGCCGCATGTCATATCATAAACAAAAAGAAAAGTGTGCTGAGCGATGATGAATTAGTTAGCAATTCCGACTGGAACATCAAAGATAGTTCAACTTTGATGAAAGGCAACGGTATTGCTTCTATTTACATTAAAGACAATAAACTCATTGCAAATGATGTTATGTATGAACGTCAGAAGGAGTAGTGAATGGCTATAGAGTTAGAAATTGCACAAACTCTATACCGGGCTATCGATGATGCATTATCAGGAATAATTACAACCGGCACCGCAAATCTCATGATAGGTGTCGGTTCTCTTTTTGGTGCTTTCTGGCTTATCGACAGAACGGTAAATTCAATCAATTGGTATTTTCAGGGTTTTAATGGGATATTGCAGAATGAGATAATGAATGCAATAAAATCTGCATTTATTATCTATAGTGCTTTTCACGTTGGATGGTACATGAAGGTTGTTGTTCCCTTCGTCAATGATATGCCTACATGGACAATACAACAATTATCAGGAGTACCAATAGGAACCAACCAAGTAGATGCTTTAATAAATACCTACCTTAATGGATTGTGGGAATTTATCAAAAATATTGATTTTGACCCTA
>NZ_JTLF01000274.1:0-29743 GCF_000798855.1 Enterobacter sp. ZOR0014
AAAACCGCGCCTTATCTGCCTGTTCCCGCCCATTTCTCCGCTATTGGCGATCGTTTAACGTCCGTAGGCGACAATATCTGGATTATTCCCGGTTTGTGCGTTTCTCGCGACGATAACCACAACGTGATGCGCGGCGAAGAGACTCAGCTCCTTGGCGCGCGCACGCTATCTCCTTCTTCTGTCTACGTTATGCCCGGAACGCACTGCAAGTGGGTCCAGGCGGATGCTGAGCAAATCCACGACTTTCGCACCGTGATGACCGGCGAGCTGCATCATTTGCTGCTTAACCATTCGCTGGTGGGGGCTGGTTTGCCGGAGCAAAAATCCTCGCCAGAGGCGTTTGCTGCTGGTCTGGCGCGTGGGATCGCCTGTCCTGTCGTTTTGCCGCAACTTTTTGAAGTTCGCGCCTCGCACGTGCTGGGCGATCTCCCGCGCGAGCAGGTCAGTGAATTTCTCTCGGGCCTGCTGATTGGCGCTGAGGTCGCCAGCATGCGTGACTTCATCGCGCACGAGCAGGCCATCACGATTGTCGCAGGCGCATCGCTAACGTCACGCTACGAACAGGCGTTCCGCGCTGTTGGGCTTACCGTTTCAACGGTACCCGGCGACACGGCATTTCAGGCAGGAATAAGGAGCATCGCTCATGCAGTGGCAAACTGACCTTCCCCTTATCGCGATTTTGCGCGGTATCACGCCCGATGAGGCGTTAGCGCACGTCGGCGCAGTTATAGACGCCGGGTTCGACGCGGTGGAGATTCCGCTCAACTCCCCACAATGGGAAAAGAGCATTCCGGCCGTGGTGGATGCGTTTGGTGATAAAGCGCTGATTGGCGCGGGGACCGTCTTACAACCGGAGCAGGTGGACCAGCTGGCAAAGATGGGCTGCAAGCTCATCGTCACCCCGAACATCCATCCTGAGGTGATCCGCCGTGCAGTGGGTTACGGCATGACCGTTTGTCCGGGATGCGCGACGGCCACAGAAGCGTTTACTGCCCTCGACGCGGGCGCGCAATCGCTGAAAATTTTCCCGTCCTCGGCTTTTGGTCCGGATTACATCAAAGCGCTGAAGGCGGTATTGCCCGCCAGCGTGCCGGTCTTTGCCGTGGGTGGCGTTACGCCAGAAAACCTGGGCCAGTGGATAAGCGCTGGCTGTGTGGGCGCGGGGCTGGGCAGCGATCTTTATCGCGCCGGACAGCCCGTTGAACGTACCGCACAGCAGGCGGCAGCATTTGTGAAAGCGTATCGAGAGGCAGTGAAATGAAAATAACCAAACTCACCACGTACCGTTTACCCCCGCGCTGGATGTTCTTGAAAATCGAAACCGACGAAGGTGTTGTGGGCTGGGGCGAGCCGGTGATTGAAGGGCGAGCCCGCACCGTTGAAGCTGCAGTGCATGAGCTGGGGGAATATCTGATTGGGCAGGATCCGGCACGCATTAACGACCTCTGGCAGGTGATGTATCGCGCGGGTTTCTACCGCGGTGGTCCGATTCTCATGAGCGCTATCGCCGGTATCGACCAGGCGCTATGGGATATCAAAGGTAAAGTGCTGAACGCCCCGGTCTGGCAACTGATGGGTGGCCTGGTGCGCGACAAAATCAAAGCCTATAGCTGGGTCGGAGGCGACCGCCCTTCGGAAGTGATCGACGGCATTACACAGCTGCGCAACATCGGTTTTGACACCTTCAAGCTCAACGGCTGCGAAGAGATGGGCGTCATCGACAACTCGCGCGCGGTAGACCGGGCGGTAAATACCGTGGCGCAAATCCGTGAAGCCTTCGGCAACGAGATTGAGTTCGGTCTGGATTTTCATGGGCGTGTCAGCGCGCCGATGGCGAAGGTGCTCATTAAAGAACTGGAACCATATCGCCCGCTGTTTATCGAAGAGCCGGTGCTGGCCGAGCAGGCCGAATACTATCCGAAGCTGGCTGAACAGACGCACATTCCTATCGCGGCGGGCGAACGGATGTTCTCACGCTTTGAATTTAAACGGGTGCTCGAAGCGGGCGGCATTGCGATCCTGCAGCCGGATCTCTCCCACGCGGGCGGTATCACCGAATGCTACAAAATTGCCGGCATGGCAGAAGCCTACGACGTGGCGCTGGCTCCGCACTGTCCGCTCGGGCCAATCGCGCTGGCGGCCTGCCTGCATGTCGATTTTGTCTCCCGCAATGCCGTGTTCCAGGAACAAAGCATGGGGATTCACTATAACAAAGGCGCGGAACTGCTCGATTTTGTGAAAAACAAAGAAGACTTCAGCATGGAAGGCGGTTTCTTTAAACCGTTAACGAAACCGGGTCTGGGCGTTGAAATTGACGAAGCCAAAGTTATTGAGCTGAGTAAAGATGCGCCGGACTGGCGTAACCCGTTATGGCGGCATGAAGACGGTTCCGTCGCCGAGTGGTAAATGCGCGTCATACTTCGCGCTGGTGAGGCGTTGGCTGCGCTTTCTTACCCCGGTCACATACTTTTGTATGCTCCCGGGGATGCGAAAACTTGCCGCCTTCCCCCCAGCACGAATTATTTAGCGCATTCTGGCTACGTTTTTAAATAAAAAAATAATTACACCCTCTGAAACTACAGGGCATGGTGAGCGGCTTCGCTATGCCCAAAATCTGGAGACAGATTGCGATGGATATTCCAGTTACTGCTGCAAAAACCGGGCGTCGCCGTTACCTGACGCTGTTGATGATCTTTATTACCGTGGTCATTTGTTATGTTGACCGCGCCAACCTTGCCGTGGCATCGGCCCATATTCAGGAAGAGTTTGGTATCACTAAAGCGGAAATGGGTTATGTCTTCTCGGCGTTTGCCTGGCTCTATACGCTTTGCCAGATCCCGGGCGGCTGGTTCCTTGACCGCGTGGGTTCACGTCTGACTTATTTTATCGCTATTTTTGGCTGGTCCGTGGCGACCTTGTTCCAGGGCTTCGCGACCGGACTAATGTCGCTGATCGGTCTGCGTGCCATCACCGGGATATTTGAAGCACCCGCGTTCCCGACCAATAACCGCATGGTGACCAGCTGGTTCCCGGAACACGAACGTGCCTCCGCGGTGGGCTTTTACACCTCCGGGCAGTTTGTTGGTCTGGCATTCCTGACGCCATTGTTAATCTGGATCCAGGAACTGCTGAGTTGGCTCTGGGTGTTTATTGTTACCGGTGGGATCGGCATCATCTGGTCGTTTATCTGGATTAAGGTCTATCAGCCGCCGCGCCTGACCAAAAGCATCAGCAAAGCAGAGCTGGACTATATCCGCGACGGCGGCGGCCTGGTGGATGGTGATGCGCCCGTGAAAAAAGAGGCGCGACAGCCGCTGACCAAAGCCGACTGGAAGCTGGTCTTCCACCGTAAGCTGGTGGGGGTTTACCTGGGGCAATTTGCGGTGACGTCCACGCTGTGGTTCTTCCTAACGTGGTTCCCAAACTACCTGACGCAGGAGAAGGGGATCACCGCGCTGAAGGCGGGCTTTATGACCACCGTACCGTTCCTTGCCGCGTTCTTCGGTGTCCTGCTCTCGGGCTGGCTGGCGGATAAGCTGGTAAAAAAAGGGTTCTCATTGGGGGTAGCGCGTAAAACACCGATTATCTGCGGATTGCTGATCTCCACCTGCATCATGGGTGCCAACTATACCAACGATCCGGTGTGGATAATGACCCTGA
Organism: Enterobacter sp. ZOR0014; assembly: GCF_000798855.1. Classification (NCBI taxonomy): domain Bacteria; kingdom Pseudomonadati; phylum Pseudomonadota; class Gammaproteobacteria; order Enterobacterales; family Enterobacteriaceae; genus Enterobacter; species Enterobacter sp. ZOR0014. Next base: position 3,661 of record NZ_JTLF01000274.1, read on the forward strand.
TGGCAGTGGCGTTCTTTGGTAATGGTTTCGCATCGATTACCTGGTCGCTGGTGTCGTCCCTGGCACCGATGCGGCTGATCGGTCTGACCGGCGGTGTGTTCAACTTCGTTGGCGGGCTGGGTGGAATTACCGTGCCGCTGGTCATTGGTTATCTGGCCCAGGATTACGGTTTTGGCCCGGCGCTGGTTTACATCTCCGCCGTGGCGTTGATTGGCGCGCTTTCTTACATACTGCTGGTAGGTGATGTGAAACGAGTAGGCTAATCCACACGGATGTTTTACCCTGATGCGATAACTGCGCATCAGGGTATCCTCATGAAACAAATCACCTTCGCTTCCCGCAACCACCAGCTTACTAATATCAATACCTGGACGCCGGACAGCCAGTGGCTGGTCTATGACGTGCGTCCGTCAGGGGCGTCGTTCACCGGTGAAACCATCGAACGAGTTAACGTAGGCACGGGCGAGGTCGAGGTGATTTATCGCGCTACGGACGGCGCGCACGTTGGCGTGGTGACCGTTCATCCGGCACAGGATGAATACGTCTTTATCCACGGCCCGAAACACCCGGACGCGGACTGGCGCTACGATTTTCATCATCGCCAGGGGGTGATTGCGCATCACGGTCAGGTAAGCAATCTGGATGCGATGGATATCACCGCACCCTATACTCCAGGCGCGCTGCGCGGTGGCAGCCACGTACATGTCTTCAGCCCGAACGGGCAGTTGGTCAGCTTTACCTATAACGACCATGTCATGCATATGCGCGATCCGAAGCTCGATTTACGCAACGTTGGCGTGGCGGCGCCTTTCGGCCCGGTGAATCCACAGGGGAACCATCCGCGTGAATATCCGGGAACCTTCTGGAGCGTGCTGGTCAGCCGCACGACGCCTAACCCACAACCGGGCAGCGACGAAATCAATCGCGCCTACGAAGAGGGCTGGGTGGGCAACGACAGGCTGGCGTTTATCGGCGATACCCTCTCAGCACAGGGCGAAAAAGTGCCTGAACTGTTCATTGTTAACCTGCCAGTAGATGAACAGGGCTGGAAACGTGCGGGTGATGCGCCGCTGCAGGGAACGCCAGAAATGCTGCCTGCGCCGCCAGCGGGCGTGATGCAGCGTCGGTTAACCTTCACGCACCACAACCGCTATCCGGGTCTGGTGAACGTGCCGCGCCACTGGGTGCGCAGTAACCCGCAGGCGACACAAATCGCGTTTCTGATGCGTGATGATAACGGCGTTGTGCAGCTGTGGCTGATCTCGCCTGAGGGCGGCGAGCCGCGCCAGCTCACCCACGCAGAGCGCGATATCCAGTCTGCGTTCAACTGGCACCCGTCCGGGAAGATGCTGGGATTTGTGCTCGAAAATCGGATTGCGTGCTGCGACGCACAGACCGGAGAGGTGACGTTTTTGACGTCCGAACACGGCAATCCACCTTCTGCAGATGCCGTCGTATTTTCTCCGAACGGGCGCGTTATTGCATGGATGGAAGAGACGGGCGGTTTCCGTCAGCTTTGGATAACGGAAACCGCACAGAACTAGCGCGGAGGCATCTCGGCGGGCGGAATGACGGCGTTGGTCGCCAGGTTTTCCTGCTCGCTTTTCTCTACCCGTGAACGCACGGAGTCATCCTTACGGAATACATCCCACGGCAGCAGAAGCGTATCCGCTACTGCCGTAAACGGCATATCCAGGATAACCAGGGATTTGGTGCCCCAGTTGGTATCGTCATCGGAGATCATCGCCGCGCTGGCGCGCGTCCCCGGATATGTTCCTTCTTTACCGCCGGTGTGAGACATCACGCTCGAACACCCGCAAAGTAAAACTACCCCGCTGAACGTCGTCAGCTTTATCAGAACATTTTTCATCATCACTCAGTCATCGTTAATGTTACTGCATAGACCTGCAACTCAGGGTTATAGCGAGCCTTATCCGAAATGGATAGCTCGATAATCCCGCACTGTGGCAGTCATCGCAATTTAACCCTTTGTGCTGTTGTCCCAGAGTCTATGCGACAACCAGCAAAGTGCAAAAAAATCTCACATAAATAGTCTTGAAAAGCCCGGTTCCAGACCCATTTTAAGAATGTGACCCGATAACGAACGCGCCTGATGGGCGTTCGGGGGCACAAAGGCCTGTCCATGGTGGAAGGCTATAATTTCTCGCTGATTTCAGGAGTTTTATTTATGCGTAACTTCGATCTTTCTCCGCTATACCGTTCTGCAATTGGTTTTGACCGCCTGTTTAACCATTTAGAAAATAACCAAAGCCAGAGCAATGGCTACCCTCCATACAATGTCGAGCTGGTTGACGAAAACCACTACCGCATCGCGATTGCCGTTGCCGGTTTTGCAGAAAACGAACTGGAGATCACCGCGCAGGACAACCTGCTGGTGGTGAAAGGTTCCCATACGGCCGAGCAGAAAGAACGTACCTACCTCTACCAGGGCATCGCCGAGCGTAACTTTGAACGCAAGTTCCAGTTAGCCGAGAACATTCACGTCAAGGGCGCGAACCTGGTTAACGGCCTGCTGTTTATCGAACTGGAACGCGTGATTCCGGAAGAGAAAAAACCGCGCCGTATCGAAATTAACTAATCACGGGGGTCGCAAGCGCGGCCCACACAGACTTGCTTGCCGTAACGGGAGCATATGCGAATCCATCAGGATTTGCAGGAACAACTGCGCACAAAATTAAACTGTGCCGAACTCGCTTCTTAGAAGGAGATTTAGTATGCGTAACTATGATTTATCCCCTCTGCTGCGTCAGTGGATTGGTTTTGACAAACTGGCTAATGCCCTGCAAAGCACGACTGAGCACCAGACGTTTCCGCCGTATAACATTGAAAAAAGTGACGATAACCACTATCGCATCACCCTTGCGCTGGCCGGTTTCCGCCAGGAGGATCTGGACATCCAGCTTGAAGGTACCCGTCTGACCGTGAAAGGGACGCCGGAAAAACAGGAGACCGAGACTCAATGGCTGCATCAGGGGCTGGTTAATCAGCCGTTTAGCCTGAGCTTTACCCTGGCAGACCATATGGACGTGTCAGGTGCGACCTTTACCAACGGGCTACTGCATATCGATCTGACCCGTAACGTGCCGGAAGCCATCGCGCCGCAGCGTATCGCCATTAGCGAGCGGCCGGCGTTGAACAGTTAACAAGCCCGCCGAACCTGTAGGTCGGGTAAGGCGTAGCCGCCACCCGACACCGCTCAAAGACCGCATAAGGCCCTGCCCCGGCAGGGCTTTTTTGTGCGCCATCGCCCATACAACGCCCCACGGCTCTGAGAGAATCCCTGATATAACTAAGGTTATGGGCAGGGAGTGGATCATGAGTGATATCGCGTTAACCGTTAGCGTGTTGGCCCTGGTCGCTGTTGTGGGACTATGGATAGGCAATATCAAAATCCGCGGCGTCGGGTTTGGCATTGGTGGCGTGCTGTTTGGCGGCATTTTTGTCGGGCATTTTGCCGATCGGCTCGGGCTGGCTCTGAGCGCTGAAATGCTCCACTTTGTTCAGGAGTTCGGCCTGATCCTGTTCGTTTATACCATCGGGATTCAGGTAGGCCCTGGCTTTTTCGCCTCCCTGCGTGTCTCCGGACTACGGCTCAATCTTTTTGCGTTCGGCATTGTGGTCATGGGCGGGCTGGTCACCGCGATTCTGCACAAAATCTTTGATATTCCCCTTCCTGTGGTACTGGGCATTTTCTCCGGCGCGGTCACCAACACCCCGGCGCTCGGTGCGGGCCAGCAAATCCTGCGCGATCTGGGGATTCAACCCGGCATTGTCGACCAGATGGGGATGAGCTACGCCATGGCCTATCCGTTTGGCATCTGTGGCATTCTGCTCTCCATGTGGCTGGTACGCGTACTGTTTCGCGTTAACGTCGAATCAGAGGCCAAAGATCACGAAACCACGCTGACCAACGGCCATATGCCCATCAAAACCATCAACATTCGCGTCGATAATCCCAACCTGAATAATATGGCGATTCAGGACGTGCCGATCCTGAACAGCGCCAACATCATCTGCTCCCGCCTTAAGCGTGACGATATGCTGATGGTGCCCGCGCCCGGCACCGTTATTCAGCAAGGCGATCTGCTACATCTGGTCGGCCAGCCCGGGGATTTAAACAATGCGCGACTGGTCATTGGTCAGGAAGTGGACACTTCGCTCTCCACGCGCGGCACCGATATGCGGGTGGAACGCGTCGTGGTGACCAATGAGCATGTTCTCGGCAAAAAAATACGCGATCTGCAGGTAAAAGAACGCTATGACGTGGTTATCTCCCGTCTGAATCGCGCGGGTGTTGAACTGGTCGCCAGCCCGGAAGCCAGCCTGCAGTTCGGGGATATCCTCAACCTGGTTGGTCGCCCGTCGTCAATTGACGCGGTGGCGGATATGGTGGGTAACGCCCAGCAAAAACTGCAGCAGGTACAGATGCTGCCGGTGTTTATCGGCATCGGCCTGGGCGTGCTGCTGGGCTCCATTCCACTGTACGTGCCGGGCTTCCCGGTGGCGCTTAAGCTGGGCCTGGCAGGCGGGCCGCTGATTATGGCGCTGATCCTCGGGCGCATCGGCTGTATTGGTAAGCTCTACTGGTTTATGCCGCCGAGTGCCAACCTGGCGCTGCGCGAGCTGGGCATCGTGCTGTTTCTGGCAGTGGTCGGGCTGAAATCCGGCGGGGATTTTGTCGATACCCTGATCAAGGGCGAAGGGATGAGCTGGGTCGGTTACGGCATATTTATCACGGCAATCCCGCTGCTGACGGTAGGCATTCTGGCGCGGATGTTCACCAAAATGAACTACCTGACGCTGTGCGGCATGCTGGCGGGCTCCATGACCGATCCCCCTGCGCTCGCGTTTGCCAATAACCTGCATGCCACCAGCGGTGCAGCGGCACTCTCCTATGCCACCGTCTACCCGCTGGTAATGTTCCTGCGCATCATCACGCCGCAGCTACTCGCGGTGCTGTTCTGGGGGATGAGCTAGCAGCACTTCCGGGTGGATGCGCCGCAGATGGTAGTCCACCTGGTAATCACTGGTATTACGGAACATCACGGAATAATTGAGGAACTCGCCGCTGTCGCTGTAGGAAAGTGACGTGATTCGCAGCAGCGGCGTCTGTTCCGGCAGGTTCAGGTAACCGGCCAGCTGTTTATCTGCCAGCACCGGCGTCAGGCTCTCATAGTTGCCGCTGATGGTGATCCCGCACTCTTTCTCGATGTAATCAAACTTTGACCCTTCCAGATGCGCCAGCGAGAGGTTGCGAAACAGCTTCACCGGCATAAAGCTGTCCTCCAGCATCAGCGGCTTCCCGTCCACGTAGCGTACCCGCCGGGAAAAGTAGATCCGCTCATCGACCTGAATCCGCAGCTGGCTGGCGATGGCGGGCGGCGCGGGCATCACTTCAAACTGCAACACTTTACTCTGCACCTCTTTTCCCTGCTGACGCAGCACCTCCACCAGCCCGGTCAGATTCGTGGTTTCGTGGTGAACGTCCTTACGCGAGACAAACGTGCCGCTGCCGTGCCGTCGCTCAACCAGCCCCCAGCTCACCAGCAGATCCAGCGCCTTGCGGATGGTCATGCGCGCCACGCCGAACTCCTGCGCCAGCGCTTTCTCACCCGGTAGCGGGCTGCCGATGTTGTAGTCCGACGAATTCAGCCGCAGCCGCAATCTGTCGGCAATAGATTTGTAGATCACCAGTAGACCTCTCTGCCCGCATCATGGCGTCGGTTACGTCTTCACATGTCCATATTTACAACGAAAAGTAGACCTCACTGGTCAAAATAAAACCATGAATGCGATCACGAATCGCAACGGCACGCCATGTTCGCGTATCAGTAAGTTCTTATGCTCACCTCAGGCCAGCAAAAAACCATAAAGGCCTCTACCCCCTACAGGTTGTTACGTGAGGATTTAAAAATGCTCAGTCAAATACAACGTTTTGGCGGTGCCATGTTTACCCCGGTATTGCTGTTTCCGTTTGCCGGGATCGTGGTGGGAATCGCCATTATGCTTCGCAACCCGCTGTTTGTCGGCGAAGCCTTAACCGCCCCTGATAATCTTTTCGCGCAGATCGTTCACATTATTGAAGAGGGCGGCTGGGCGGTATTTCGCAATATGCCGCTGATTTTCGCCGTCGGTTTACCGATTGGCCTGGCAAAGCAGGCGCAGGGCCGCGCCTGTCTGGCGGTGCTGATTAGCTTCCTGACCTGGAACTACTTCATCAACGCGATGGGGATGACCTGGGGTCACTTCTTCGGCGTCGATTTCTCCGCCGAACCCACGGCGGGAAGCGGGCTGGCGATGATTGCCGGGATCAAAACGCTCGATACCAGCATCATCGGTGCCATTGTGATTTCTGGCATCGTGACCGCTATCCACAACCGCTATTTCGACAAGCCGCTGCCGGTTTTCCTGGGGATTTTCCAGGGCAGTTCGTTTGTCGTTATCCTCGCGTTTTTCGTCATGATCCCCTGCGCCTGGCTGACATTGCTGGGCTGGCCGAAAGTGCAGATGGGCATTGAGTCCCTACAGGCGTTCCTGCGCTCTGCCGGTGCGCTGGGCGTGTGGGTGTACACCTTCCTGGAACGCATTCTGATCCCAACCGGATTGCACCACTTCGTCTATGGCCCGTTCATCTTCGGCCCGGCGGCGGTGGAAGGCGGTATTCAGGTCTACTGGGCGCAGCATCTGCAGGAATTCAGCCAGAGTACCCTGCCGCTGAAAACCCTCTTCCCCGAAGGCGGGTTCGCGCTCCACGGCAATTCAAAAGTGTTTGGCTCGGTCGGGATTGCGCTGGCGATCTGGTACACCGCCTCAGCGGAAAACCGCGTCAAGGTAGCGGGGCTGCTGGTCCCGGCCACGCTCACTGCCGTGCTGGTGGGCATTACTGAACCGCTCGAATTTACCTTCCTGTTTATCTCGCCGCTGCTGTTTGCCGTTCACGCCGTGCTGGCGGCCACCATGGCAACGGTGATGTACACCTTTGGTGTGGTCGGCAACATGGGCGGCGGCCTGCTGGACCAGTTCCTGCCGCAAAACTGGATCCCGATGTTCCATAACCACGCCTCAACGGTCTTCACGCAAATCGGCATCGGCGTCTGCTTTACCGGCCTCTACTTCATGGTCTTCAAAACGCTGATTGTGCGTCTGAACCTCAAAACGCCGGGCCGGGAAGAGAGCGAAATCAAACTGTACAGCAAGGCCGACTATAAGGCGGCACGCGGGCAAACCACTGCCCCGGCGGCGGCCAGCCAGCAGGTCGGACAGGCCGCCGGATTCCTGCAGGCGCTCGGCGGTGCGTCCAATATCGAAAGCATCAACAACTGTGCCACCCGCTTGCGTATCGCGCTGGTGGATATGGCGAAAACCCAAAGCGACGACGTCTTCAAAGCCCTGGGCGCACACGGTGTGGTGCGACGCGGCAACGGCATTCAGGTGATTGTCGGTCTGCACGTTCCTCAGGTGCGTGACCAGCTGGAATCGCTGATGAAAACCCCTTTAACGAATGAACAAACCACCCTGACAGAGGCTATATCATGAAAAAATTCTCAGTTGTCATTGCAGGCGGCGGCAGCACCTTTACGCCTGGTATCGTCCTGATGCTGTTAGCCAACCGTGACCGTTTCCCGCTGCGCGCCCTGAAGTTTTATGACAACGACGGCGCACGTCAGGAGACCATCGCCGAAGCGTGCAAAATCATCCTTAGAGAGCAGGCGCCGGAGATTGAGTTTAGCTACACCACCGATCCTAAAGCGGCGTTTACCGATGTGGATTTCGTGATGGCGCATATCCGCGTCGGCAAATACCCGATGCGTGAAAAAGATGAGAAAATCCCGCTGCGCCACGGCGTGCTGGGCCAGGAAACCTGCGGGCCAGGTGGGATTTCCTACGGCATGCGCTCGATCGGCGGCGTGCTGGAGCTGGTAGATTACATGGAGCAGTACTCCCCGAATGCGTGGATGCTGAACTACTCCAACCCGGCGGCGATTGTCGCGGAAGCCACGCGCCGCCTGCGTCCGAATGCCAAAATCCTCAACATCTGCGATATGCCGATTGGCATCGAAGGACGCATGGCGCAGATCGTTGGCCTGAAAGACCGCAAAGAGATGCGCGTGCGCTACTACGGTCTGAACCACTTCGGCTGGTGGACCTCGATAGAAGATCTCAACGGTAACGATTTAATGCCGAAACTGCGCGAATACGTGGCGAAATACGGCTATGTTCCGCCTTCTGAAGATGTGCATACCGAAGCAAGCTGGAACGATACCTTTGCCAAAGCAAAAGATGTGCAGGCGCTGGATCCGGACACCATGCCGAACACCTATCTGAAATACTATCTGTTCCCGGACTACGTTGTTGCGCACTCTAACCCGGAACGGACCCGCGCCAATGAAGTCATGGACCACCGCGAGAAACATGTGTTCAGCTCCTGTCGGGCGATCATCGAAGCGGGTAATTCCGCCGCCGGGGAGCTGGAAATCGACGAACATGCGTCGTACATCGTCGATCTGGCGACCGCGATTGCCTTTAACACCCAGGAACGCATGTTGCTGATTGTGCCAAACAACGGTGCTATTCATAACTTTGATGCCGATGCGATGGTGGAAATTCCGTGTCTGGTGGGCCATAACGGACCGGAGCCGCTCACGGTTGGCGATATTCCACACTTCCAGAAAGGGTTGATGAGCCAGCAGGTGGCGGTGGAAAAACTGGTGGTGGATGCCTGGGAGCAGCGTTCGTATCAGAAACTCTGGCAGGCGATTACCCTGTCGAAAACCGTGCCGAGCGCGTCAGTCGCGAAAGCGATTCTGGATGACCTGATCGAAGCCAACAAAGAGTACTGGCCGGAACTGCACTAACCTTCCTGACCGGCATCCCCCGATGCCGGTCTCCTTGTCCTGGTCGATTTACGCTATGCTGAAGCCTGCCCGTAGCTCGACAAGGAACCTCCATGAAAATTTCCCGCCTCGGTGAAGCGCCGGATTATCGCTTCTCTCTGGCTAATGAACGCACGTTCTTAGCGTGGATCCGCACGGCGCTGGGCTTTCTGGCTGCAGGTGTCGGCCTCGATCAGCTCGCACCTGATTTCGCCACGCCGCTGATCCGCGAAGTACTGGCGCTGCTTCTGTGCCTGTTCGCAGGCGTGCTGGCGATTTACGGCTATCTGCGCTGGTTGCGCAATGAGAAGGCGATGCGTCTGAAGCAGGATTTACCCTATACGCGCGGGCTACTCATCATCAGCGCGATCCTGCTGACGGTGGCAGGCGTGGTGATGGTGCTGGTGTTCTATGGCGGATAGCCGCAAAGCGCGACGCGAAGCGGACCCTGGCCTGCAGCCGGAGCGGACGTCGCTCGCATGGCTGCGCACGTTGCTGGGGTATGGCGCGCTGATTGCTCTGGCGATCAAGCACAACTGGCACCGGACCGGGGTGCCATTCTGGATCTCGATTGTTGTGCTGGCGCTGGTAGCCTTCATTTTGTGGCGCTATACCCGCAGCCGTAACCTGATGGACGTGGCGCAGGATGATTTTGTGCAGCCGAAAGCGGTGCGGGATAAGTTCCTGATCGCGCTCGCTGTGCTGTCTCTGTCTTTACTCTTTGCCGTTACTCATATTCAGCAAATGGTGAGCTTATAAGCCCGGTGGCGGCTCCGCCTTACCGGGCCTACGATTAACGGCTTTTTGCTAAATACTTCGCCATCTCGTCTTCCGGCACCATGCCGCCCCCGGTTGCCCATACCAGGTGGGTGACGTTGGCATCTGAATGCACACGCAGCGGCCCGGCCATGCCCGCCAGCGCGGACGGTTCCAGACGAATGTCTTCCTCCTGCGCCAGCCAGCCGAGCATGTCATACATGCTTTGATCGGAAAGCGTGTAGAACCCGTCCAGCAGGCGCTCCATCGCGCGGCCCACGAAGCCGGACGCGCGCCCGACCGCCAGGCCGTCTGCCGCCGTCACGTTGTCGATACCCAAGTCCTGCACCGCAATCTCGTCGTGCAGGCCGGTGTAAACGCCGAGCAGCATGCACGGCGAGTGCGTGGGTTCCGCAAAGAAGCAGTGGACGTTATCACCGAAGGCCAGCTTCAGGCCAAACGCCACGCCGCCAGGGCCGCCACCGACACCGCAGGGCAGGTAGACGTACAGGGGATGCGCCGCATCCACCACGCGGCCCTGTTCGGCAAACTGTGCCTTCAGCCGCTCGCCTGCCACCGCATAGCCCAGGAACAAGGTGCGGGAGTTTTCATCATCAATGAAGAAGCAGTTCGGATCGCTTTCTGCCGCTTTGCGCCCCTGTTCCACCGCCACGCCGTAATCCTGCTCATACTCCACGACGATGACGCCGTGGCTGCGGAGCTTGGCTTTCTTCCACTCGCGGGCATCGGCGGACATGTGCACCGTCACCTTAAAGCCGATGCGTGCGCTCATAATGCCGATGGACATCCCCAGGTTGCCGGTTGAGCCCACCGCAATGCTGTACTGGCTGAAGAAGTCCTTAAAGCGCGGCTCCAGCAGGACGCTGTAGTCGTCTTCGATGCTCAGCAAGCCGGCGTCCAGCGCCAGTTTCTCCGCGTGGGTCAACACCTCGTAGATGCCGCCGCGTGCTTTAATCGAGCCGGAAATCGGCAGATGACTGTCTTTTTTCAGCAGCAGGGTGCCGGGAATGGTCTTGTCATATTCTTTCCCCAGTCGCGCCAGCATGGCCGGGATGGCGACCAGTTCGGATTCAATAATCCCCTTCGTGACGGCCGTTTCCGGAAAGGCTTTCGCCAGATACGGCGCGAAGCGGTTAAGGCGCGCGTGCGCGTCGTCCACGTCGGCTTTGGACAGCCCGACGTAAGGCAATCCTTCCGCCAGCGTGGTGGTACGTGGGTTAAGCCAGGTGGTTTCTTTCAGGGCAATCAGATCCTCAACCAGAGGAAACTGTGCGGTTAAAGTAGTGATAGTTGCGTTTTCCATAGTACGTCTCTTCGCGCTCAGATAATGAAAGAAAGCAGGAATGTGCCGCCAAGTGCAAGCACCGAGGCGATAAACGTCGCCGTCGTATAGTATTTGAAGGTCTCATTCAGGGTTGCGCCGCAGTATTGCTTCACCAGCCAGAAGAGAGAATCGGTGACGATCGTGCAGCCAATGGCGCCGGAACCGATAGCAATGGTGATGATCTCCGGACTCACGTTCGGATAGAGCGGCAGCATCGGCGCGACTATCGCCGTGGCGCCCATCATCGCGACCGTGGCGGAGCCTACGGCGGCATGCAGCACCAGCGCCACCAGCCAGGCGAGAAGGATAGGATGCATGTGCAGATTCGAGAGAATATGCGCCAGTGAGTCCGCCAGTCCGCTGGTTTTGAGGATGGCGTTGAACGCGCCGCCCGCGCCGATAATCAGCAAAATATTGGCGATAGAGCCAAAACCGTGCTCGGTGTGCGTCAGCATCGCCCCCATGCTCATATGCTGGCGGATCCCCAGCAGGTAGTAGGCGACAAACACGGCGATAAACATCGCGGTGATCGGGTTGCCGATAAATTCGAGGAGCGTATACAGCGAACCTTCTTTTGCCATATTCAGCTCGGCAATGGTCTTCACCAGCATGAGGCCAATTGGCAGCAGAACCGTAAACAGCGTGGCGCCCAGCGACGGGAGGGTGTGTTCTTCCCGCACCTTGAGGTCTGAAAATTCTGCCGGAACCGGTTTAAACGGCAGACGATTGCCGAGCAGTTTCAGGAACAGCGGGCCACCGACCAGAGACGCCACCAGTCCTACCATCAAACCATAAACAATTACCGTTCCGACATCCGCGCCTAACTTATTGGTCACAAACAGCGCGGCTGGATGCGGAGGCACCACGCAGTGCACCGCCATCAGCGCGGTACAGAGCGGAATGGCCAGCTTGAGCAGCGACGTGTTGGTCTTTTTGGCGATGGAAAACGCCAGCGGGATCAGCAGTACCACGCCCACTTCCACGAACAACGTAATGCCGCAGATCAGGCCCACCAGCACCATAATCACGTCTGCTGACAGCCAGCGGCAGCGCTGTAGCGCGATCCCGATACGCTCTGCCGCGCCGGAGACTTCCATCATTTTGCCGAGAATGGTACCCAGACCAATCACCGCCGCCAGGAAGCCCAGCGTACCGCCAATCCCGCTCTCAATGGCGTTCACCATATCCAGTGGGCTCATTCCCATCATCGCACCGACGAAAAAGCTCGCCAGCAGCAGCGCGAGGAACGGGTGAAACTTCAGCTTAACGATGGTTAAAACAATTAACACAATGCTGACCAGCAGCGTTGCCACAACCCAGACCTGAGATCCCATATCTCACCTCACCCTTATGTCATCTGTGGGTATTGGACGAAAAAACGGCGGGGGCTGACAAACGATATAAATTGGCATTCAGGTGAGCCAGATTGGATCAACTGAGTGACTACGCTCTAAAAAACGCACTTAATTTGCATTAGGTTCACATAAATTCACCCTTAAACGGTATGCTGAGCGCAGAAACCACGCGTGAGAATTGTGATGACCGATGCGAATGAAGCCAGAAACCGGCTGTTAACCGGCTGGCAGCTGTCGAAAATGTACACCTTTGAAGTGGCCGCCCGGCATGAGTCCTTCGCGCTGGCCGCGGAGGAGCTCTCGCTCAGCCCCAGCGCGGTGAGCCACCGCATTAATCTGCTGGAAGAGGAGCTGGGTATTCAGCTGTTCGTCCGCTCGCACCGTAAGGTTGAGCTGACGCAGGAGGGGAAGCGCGTTTACTGGACCCTTAAATCCTCCCTCGATACCCTGAATCAGGAGATCCTGGACATCAAAAACCAGGCGCTCTCCGGTACGCTAACGGTGTACTCCCGGCCATCGATTGCGCAGTGCTGGCTGGTTCCCATGCTGGGAGATTTTACCCGCCGCTATCCGTCGATTTCACTCACCGTCCTGACCGGAAATGATTACGTCAATATGCAGCGAACGGGCATCGATCTGGCGCTCTATTTCGACGATACGCCGGCAAACCACCTTTCCCAACACTTCCTGATGGATGAGGAGATTTTGCCCGTTTGTACGCCCGCGTACGCCCGCGAACATCAACTGGTTAAAAACCCCCATAACCTCAGCCACTGTACGTTGCTGCATGACCGTCAGGCCTGGAGCAATGATTCCGGTACGGATGAATGGCAAAGCTGGGCGCAGCATTTTGCGGTAAATATGCCGTCATCGTCGGGGATTGGTTTTGATCGTTCTGATTTAGCGATTATTGCGGCCATCAATGATGTGGGGGTGGCGATGGGCAGAAAGCGGCTGGTGCAGAAACGGCTCGAGAAGGGAGAGTTGATTGCACCGTTTGGTGAAAAGACCCTCAAATGCCATCAGCATTACTATATCTCAACGCTTCCGGGCCGCCAGTGGCCGAAAATTGACGCCTTTATTAGCTGGCTGAGAGAACGGGCAAGGTGAAGAATTATTACGCTTTGACGCTACACCAAATGTGAAAAAGCGTGCTAAATACAGGTAATGCTTTCGATTTATCCAGGGTAAACCGTGTTAAAGCCTTTTATTGCCTCTGCGTTACTGATCTCTTCCGGCTGGGCGATTGCCGCTGAGCCGGCGATGACGGCTGCCCGCTATGCTCAGCAGCTGGGTGTGGGGATGGATGTAGACTGGGCGCGTACCGAGCGCGGTATACGTGAATTTGACCCGCTGGTGGTACGCGATTTTCGTGCAAAAGGCATTAGCCATGTGCGCATCCGCGTCGCCGATGAGCCGACGGAAGCGCGGCTCATCCATCTGCGCAAGCTGGTGGAAGCCTGCGAGCAGTATGGTGTCATCCCGATTATTGCTTATCAGGCAGATGAATATAAAAACGACCCGAAAGCCGATAATGAGAAAGAGACAATCAACTGGTGGATTGCCGTCGCCCACTATTTCGGCCAGAGCTACCCGCAGTTGGGTTTTGACCTGATTTACGAGCCCGCCGACAAGCTCAACCACAACCTCGCGTCGTTAAATCGCGTGTATGAAAAAACCATAAAAGCGATCCATGACATTGACCCGCAGCGCATGATTTTCATCGCACCGCGCCTGCGCGCCGCGCCGGAGGATTTAACCAGCCTGAAGCTGCCTGCGCACAGCCAGAACTTCCTGCTGGCGGAGTGGCATATTTTCCCGTGGGGGCCGCTGAAAAATAACGGTAAATACCCGTGGACGTCCGGCACGGCGGCAGAGAAAGCGGCTATCCATAATCGCATCAATACCGCGCTGCGCTGGCAGCAAAAAACCGGGCACGTCAGCTGGGTCGGAGGCTGGGGCGTGGGGGAGTCAAACCACCTCACGCCAACCGCTTCGCAAATGGCCTTCGCCACCTTTATGGCCTGCGAGCTGCAAAAGGCGAAAATTCCGTATGCGCTTAACGCGGATTTCCAGTTTTACGACGGGGAAGAGGGCGCCTGGCGACCTGCGCCAGAGCCGTTATTACAGGCGATGATTGCTCCCGTCTGTGAAAAAACCGGCGACAAGCCGGGCCATCATGCGGTTAAACCGCCTGCTCGTGATGCGGGACACGCGACGCCAGCGGCAGCCAGCACAGTAAAATCAGCAGCCCCATCAGCGTCATCAGCAAACCCAAACTAGCCTGCCCGGTCTGCGGCATCATGGCCGAGAGCCAGGCCAGCGCGCCGGAGCCGATGTTTTGCAAACCGCCCACCAGCGCGCCCGCCGTGCCCGCGAGGAACGGGAACGGCTCCATCGCGCCGCTGGTGGCGAGCGGGAACAGCATCCCCGCGCCGAAGAAGAACAGCGCCGCCGGGATCAGCAGCGTCCAGACGGTCATCACGCCAAACAGCCCCGGGATCCACATCATCAGTCCCGCCAGCAGACAGCTAATCACTGCCTGCCACATCAGGGTGGAGAAACGCTTGTTCTGACGTCCGGCAAACCAGGCGCCGAAGAACGCCGCCGGGATAGGCAGAATAAACAGAATACTCACCACCATGCTGCTCAGGCCAAGCCCAGCGCCCAGCAGCACGCCGGAGCAGGCTTCGAACACCGCTATGCCTGCCAGGCCGCCGATCAGCATCAGCAGGTAACAGGTAAACGCACCGTTGCCGAACAGCGTTTTGTAGCTGGCGATAAGCTTCGTGCGCGGCGCGTCCTGCGGGCGCGTTTCCGGCATCCACCGTGCCATGCTGAAGGTCACTATCACGCAGAGCACCAGCAGGAAGGCGTAACAGGCGCGCCAGGACCACATTGTGTCCAGCAGGCCGCCAATCAGCGGTGCCAGCAGCGGGCTGACCAGAATCCCCATATTCAACAGGCTGTTGGCATGGCGGAGCTGGGTGCCCTGGTACATATCGCGCGGTAAGGTTCGCGCCATCACCCCGCCGACGCCGGTTCCGACGCCTTGCAGGGCGCTGGCGGCAATCAATACGGTCAGGCTATGGGTGGTGATGGCAATCACCGTCGCCACCATGAATATGCTCATGCCGACCAGGATCACCGGGCGACGCCCGACGCGGTCGGACAGCGGGCCATAGACGAGTTGTGAAACGCCGTAGGTTAGCAGGTAGGCGGCCATTACGCTTTGTACCGCGCCCTCGCGGACGTTTAATTCCTTTGCCATGTCGGCGATCGCCGGAATGTAGATGGTTTGCGCCATCTGACCGACGGCCACCAGTAACACCAGCATCAACAATAAGTTAACGTTCCTTTGTTTTTTCATGTCGCTGAATACTTTTGCCAAAAGAGAAAAATGAAGAATAAGTGACTGCGCATTCCCATAAATGCGCGAGGAATCTACCACAGTGAGATGACAATTTAATCATTGTGATGGTGAATGGATGAACGTCAGAAGGCAGGATTTGTAAACAAAAACGGCAACTAATGTTGCCAGTGATTTATGCGAGGCGCAGGAGAATAGCGCCGCCTGCAATACCCAGCGCCGCAGCGATGCGCAGGCCCGCAACCTTCTCTTTTAAAAGCACAAAGGCAATCAGCGCCCCGAAAAGAATCGAGGTTTCACGCAGCGCCGCGACTACGGCCAGCGGTGCCTGCGTCATCGCCCACAGTGCCAGGCCATACGAGCCCATGGTGCCGACGCCGCCGAGCAGCCCCTTTTTCCAGTGCAGACGCAGGTAGCCAAAGGCTTCACGCCGACGCGCCACCATCGCCCAGCTCAGCAGGCAAAAACCGTTCATAAAGAAGGTCCACAGCGTGTAGCCCAGCGCAGTGCCCGAGAGCCGCACCCCGGTGCCGTCCACCAGCGTATATCCGGCGATAAAACAGGCGTTCAGTAGCGCCAGCCAGATCCCTTTTCGGGACTGCATGCGCCCGTTCATCGCCATCGCCAGAATCGACAGGCAGATCACTCCGATGCCGGACCAGGCCAGCCAGGAGAGACGATCGCCAAGTGCCAGGACGCTGATCAGCGCCACCAGCAGCGGGGCGGTGCCGCGCATCAGCGGGTAGGTTTGACTCATATCGGAGACCTGATAGGTCTTCGCCACCAGCACGGTGTACACCACCTGTAAGGCGCAGGAGACGATTAAAAACGGCCAGCTTGCAGCAGAAGGCTGTGGAGAGAAGGGGAGCAACACCAGCGCAATAAGCGTAGCGGAGCCGCTGACGCTTATCGCAGAATAGAGCTTGTCCGTTCCGGCCTTAACGATAGCGTTCCAGCTGGCATGCAGCAGCGCGGCAAACAGCAAAATGCAGAATACGGTGATGGTCATGGCGTATCGGGTGGTGAATTGTCACTCAACTGTAACATTCACGTCCTGATGCTGCCAGCCGGTTACACCGCACAAAACAGGCGGTGCGTCACCCGCGGCTCATCCGAGACCAGCGTGAAACCTGCCCGGCGGTAGAACCCATACGCGGTATCCGGCGCGTGGGTATTCAGGAAATCAAACCAGATGCTGGCATCGGCCATCACCACGGTTAAAAGCTGTTTGCCGATGCCCAACCCGCGACACTTCTCGCTAACATAGAGATGGCGAATGCGCCCGGCGCGCGGTTGCTGGCTGAAGGGATCGCGGTTGAGACCGCATACGCCTACCAGCTTGCCGTTAAGAAACGCCCCCAGCAGCTTTTCGCCCGGCGCGTTAAAGCGGTTTTCACCCCGCTGCCAGTTCTCTTCCAGCCTGCGCAGCATGTTGAAATTCAATGCGATACTTTCCGCCTTCAGGGCGATATAGCCCGGTTCATCAGGCGTAACAGGCTCAATTAACAGACGCGACATAGCATTCCCTCGTTATTAAAGAGGGGCGGTTGCCCGCCCCTCTCAGGTGCGACTTGAACCTGACTTACCGAACGTATTTCAGGACAGCATCAAGCAGTTGCAATAATGCAACAATGAGTTTGAGGATAAGTATCACCATATCCACGATGCCCATACGCGTCTCCTTTTGGTAAAAAGGAGCACGATGCTGGCGTACCTTTCCGCCGCCTGTTGCCAGCACCTGGATTGACGTAACACAGTGTGCTCACTTCAGGGGTTAAGGCACTGACGGCACCACCCGTTTCAGCCAGGACTTCATTGCGCCGGTAGAACTGCGGCCCCCTCGCTCACTGCGAACACCCTCAGTATAGATAAATACTGTATGCATGAACAGTATTTTTTGGACAAAAATCGAAAGGCGACCCATACTCAAAAACGTCAAAATCCGTGCCGGAATTGCGCGTTCGTCCTCGATCGCGTATACTTTTTGCGTTGACGTAACACAGTGTGTTCTGCGGCGACCAACCGCAAAACCCTGATAAAAACCTCGCTCCGGCGGGGTTTTTTGTTTTCTGGGTCCGTCCTAAGCAGGCCTTCCGTTGACTAATTGGCAATCCGTGATATTGTTGCCATAATGGCAACGGATGCGGCAGGTATGCAGTATGCATTTAATCTCAATGAAGGCAATTTTGGATGCGGTGATCCAGTTTCCGCAACACAGAGAGGAGCTTCTCTTTCTGGGGCGAACCA
The DNA here is from genome assembly GCF_000798855.1 of Enterobacter sp. ZOR0014. Classification (NCBI taxonomy): domain Bacteria; kingdom Pseudomonadati; phylum Pseudomonadota; class Gammaproteobacteria; order Enterobacterales; family Enterobacteriaceae; genus Enterobacter; species Enterobacter sp. ZOR0014. The sequence continues at coordinate 21,628 of NZ_JTLF01000274.1, forward strand.
TCGAAAAGAGCCATTGCACGACGCCTGTTGCGCTAAGAAAAATCTTTCCAACGCTAGATAATTTGAAGTATCTCGATAAGCATTATGTTATTGATATTGCTAACAACAAACTCAGAGTAGTGGCTCTCATATTCTTTGAAAGCCAAAAGTTTTATGTGCGCCATGTTTTTACTCATAAGGAATATGACCGTTTTACGGAGAAACATCGCACTAAGGGGAAGAAATGATGATCGTAGCTGATGCAATGAAAGCAACGCATGCCCTTGTCGCGGCGGTTCCTTTATTGGGTGAACATCCAAACGAGAAAGATTACCAGGACGCACTTGAGCTGGTTGAGTATTTACTGATGAACGAACCTGGCAGCCCTTTGCTGGATATCGTATGTGCAAGAATTCGTCGTTACGAAGCCAATCGGCCCGAAATTGTCGCCTTACGCCAGGAGATGGAATCTGTCCCAGTGGGCATTGCCGTTTTAAGAACCCTTATGGATCAATACAAACTGACTATTTCGGATTTTCAGGATGAAATTGGCAGTAAATCAATGGTTTCAAGGGTGTTGAACGGTCAACGTCAGCTGACGTTGAACCATATAAAAAAACTGGCTGCTCGCTTTGGGGTATCGCCTGCGCTGTTCATTGAATGAAATACTCACGTCCGACTACTGTTTTCATCACCCAACAAACGAAACGTGATCCCTGACGCATTTTTGTCCAGATGAAAATATTTCCATTGTCACGCCCGAAAACCTGTGTTTGTATAAATTCAATCAATGATTCCAAACACAGGTTCCTAATGACTCCATCTCTGTTCACCTCGACCCTACTAAAAACTGCGCAACCAGCCGCAGTGGTCGTCGTGCGTGTGGTGGTGGTCGTCGGCAATGCGCCGTAGGGACTGGATCAACACACGAATCCAAAACCCCGCCGGCGCAAACCGGGCGGGGTTTTTCGTTTAGGACCCTCCCCGGAAGGCTGGCTCAGAAGAAAAGGACTGGAGCATGGCAAGTTCGGGCACAACATCTACTAAGACGCGTTTTACGGGCGCGCAGCTGATCGTTCATTTGCTGGAACGACAGGGCATCACCACGGTTGCGGGCATCCCGGGCGGCACGGTGCTGCCGCTGTACGATGCGTTAAGCCAAAGCACAAAAATCCGCCACGTGCTGGCTCGCCACGAGCAGGGCGCGGGCTTTATCGCGCAGGGCATGGCGCGTACCCAGGGGAAACCGGCGGTTTGTATGGCGTGTAGCGGGCCGGGGGCTACCAACCTGGTAACGGCCATCGCCGACGCGCGCCTCGACTCCATTCCGCTGATCTGCATTACCGGCCAGGTGCCGTCTTCGATGATCGGTACCGATGCGTTCCAGGAAGTGGATACCTACGGCATCTCTATCCCCATCACCAAACATAACTATTTAGTTCGCGATATCAGCGAGCTTCCTCAGGTTATCAGCGATGCGTTTCGCATTGCGCAGTCTGGCCGCCCGGGCCCGGTGTGGATAGACATTCCTAAGGATGTCCAGACCGCAGAGATCGAGATTGACGTGCTGCCAGAGCCGGGCGACCGTGCCCCCGCGCCGGAATTCAGTGCTGAGAGCGTGCGTGACGCCGCGGCGATGATTAATGCCGCCAAACGCCCGGTGCTCTATCTGGGCGGTGGGGCGGTTAACGCCGCGAATGAAATCCGCCAGTTCGCTGAAAAAGCCAGCCTGCCCACCACCATGACCCTGATGGCGCTCGGCATGCTGCCTAAAGCGCACCCGCTCTCTCTTGGCATGCTGGGCATGCACGGCGCGCGCAGCACCAACTACATCCTGCAAGAAGCGGATTTGCTGATTGTAATGGGCGCGCGTTTTGATGACCGGGCGATTGGCAAAACCGAGCAGTTCTGCCCGAACGCCAAAATCATCCATGTGGACATCGACCGCGCCGAGCTGGGTAAAATTAAGCAGCCGCACGTGGCCATTCAGGGCGACGTGGCTGAAGTGCTGGCGCAGCTGATCCCGCAGACGGACGCAGCCGACCGTGCCGACTGGCGTCAGCTGGTCGCCGATTTGCAAAAAGAGTTCCCGGGCGCCATCCCGACCGAGGGCGATCCGCTGAGCCACTATGGTCTTATCAACGCTGTGGCCGCCTGCGTGGACGACAGCGCGATTATTACCACCGACGTGGGCCAGCATCAGATGTGGACCGCCCAGGCCTACCCGCTGAACCGTCCGCGCCAGTGGCTGACCTCCGGTGGCCTCGGCACCATGGGCTTTGGCCTGCCTGCTGCCGTGGGCGCGGCGCTGGCGAATCCGGACCGCAAAGTCATCTGCTTCTCCGGTGACGGCAGCCTGATGATGAACATTCAGGAAATGGCGACCGCGGCCGAAAACCAGTTAGACGTCAAAATCATTCTGATGAACAACGAGGCGCTGGGGCTGGTACACCAGCAGCAGAGCCTGTTCTACAAGCAGGGCGTATTTGCCGCGACCTATCCGGGAATGATTAACTTTATGCAGATTGCCGCCGGTTTTGGCCTTCACACCTGCGATCTGAACGCCGAAGAGGATGCCCACGCGGCGCTGCAGGCGGCGATTTCGCGTCCCGGCCCGGCGCTGATCCACGTGCGTATCGACCCTGAACAAAAAGTGTATCCGATGGTGCCGCCGGGTGCGGCAAATACTGAGATGGTGGGAGAATAAGCCATGCAGAAACAACATGATAACGTCATTCTGGAACTCACCGTCCGCAACCATCCTGGCGTCATGACCCACGTCTGCGGGCTGTTTGCCCGCCGGGCGTTTAACGTGGAAGGCATTCTCTGTCTGCCGATTCAGGGCAGCGAGCACAGCCGCATCTGGCTACTGGTCAACGATGACCAGCGTCTGGAGCAGATGATGGCGCAGATCGACAAGCTGGAAGATGTCACCAAAGTGGCGCGCAACCAGTCCGATCCCACCATGTTTAACAAAATTGCGGTGTTTTTCGAGTAGATCGCTTAAGGTAAGCGTCTTTCGCTCTTGTAGGCCGGATAAGCGCAGCGCCATCCGGCGTTTTCAGACCGCAGGATCAAACATGACCACCATCGCTCTCATCGACGACCACCTTATCGTCCGCTCCGGCTTTGCCCAACTTCTCAACCTCGAACCCGATTTTCAGGTCGTGGCCGAGTTTGGCTCCGGTCGTGAGGCGCTGGCGGGCCTGCCGGGGCGCGGAGTGCAGGTCTGTATCTGCGATATCTCAATGCCGGATCTCTCCGGTCTGGAGCTGTTAAGCCAGCTGCCGAAAGGGATGGCGACGATCATGCTCTCGGTCCACGACAGCCCGGCGCTGGTCGAGCAGGCGCTCAACGCGGGCGCACGCGGGTTCCTCTCAAAACGCTGTAGCCCGGACGAGCTGATCGCCGCCGTGCGTACCGTCTCCACCGGCGGCTGCTATTTAACACCGGATATCGCCATTAAGCTGGCGGCCGGACGTCAGGATCCGCTCACTAAACGCGAACGTCAGGTTGCAGAGAAACTCGCACAGGGGATGTCGGTGAAAGAGATTGCGGCCGAGCTGGACCTGTCGCCAAAAACCGTCCACGTTCACCGCGCCAATCTGATGGAAAAACTCAACGTCAGCAACGATGTCGAGCTGGCGCGCCGCATGTTTGATAGCTGGCAATGAACCCGCTGTTTTCGCGGCTGATCGCCGTCGTCGCCAGCTTTTTTATCTTTTCTGCCGCATGGTTCTGCCTGTGGAGCATCAGCCTGCATCTGGTGGAGCGACCCGAGCTGGCGGTATTGCTGTTCCCCTTCGGCCTGCGTCTGGGGTTGATGCTGCAATGTCCGCGCGGCTACTGGCCCGTTTTGCTGGGCGCAGAGTGGCTGATGCTGGTCTGGCTGGCGCAGGAAGTTGCGCTCACGCAGCTGCCATTATTGATGACCGGAAGCCTGCTCACGCTTATCCCGGTTGCGCTCATTTCCCGTTATCGTCACCAGCGTGACTGGCGCACGCTGCTGCGTCAGGGGGCGGCGCTGATTGCCGCCGCGCTGCTGCAATCGCTGCCGTGGGCTGGCGACAAGGAGATGCTCAACGCCCTGCTGCTGACCCTCACCGGCGGGCTGACCCTTGCGCCGACCTGTCTGGTTTTCTGGCACTACCTCACCAGCACCGTCTGGCAGCCGCTGGGGCCTGCGCTGGTCTCCCAGCCCGTCAACTGGCGCGCCCGGCATCTCATCTGGTATCTGCTGCTGTTTGTGGTGAGCCTGTGGCTACAGCTCGGCCTGCCCGCAGAGCTTTCACGCTTCACACCGTTTTGTCTGGCGCTGCCGATCATCGCCCTCGCCTGGCACTACGGCTGGCAGGGCGCCTTAATTGCCACGCTGATGAACGCCATCGCGCTCATTGCCAGCCAGACCTGGCACGACCATCCGGTGGACCTGCTGCTTTCCCTGCTGGCTCAAAGCCTGACCGGGCTGCTGCTGGGGGCGGGGATCCAGCGTCTGCGCGAGCTGAACCAGTCTCTGCAAAACGAGCTGGCGCGTAATCGCCGTCTGGCGGAGCGTTTGCTGGAGACGGAAGAGAGCGTGCGGCAGGAGGTCGCCCGTGAGCTGCATGATGACATCGGCCAGACCATCACCGCCATCCGCACCCAGGCGGGCATTGTCCAGCGTCTGGCGGCGGAAAATGCCGGTGTGAAGCAGGGGGGGGCGCATATTGAACAGCTTTCGCTGGGGGTTTATGACGCCGTTCGCCGATTGCTGGGACGGCTGCGTCCGCGCCAGCTTGACGACCTGTCACTTGAGCAGGCGATACGCTCCCTGATGCGCGAGATGGAGCTGGAAAGCCGCGGCATCGTCAGCCATCTCGACTGGCGTATTGATGAACGGGCGCTGAGTGAAGGCCAGCGCGTGACGCTGTTCCGCGTCTGTCAGGAGGGGCTGAATAATATCGTCAAACACGCCAATGCCAGCGCGGTCACCATTCAGGGCGGCCAGCAGAACGATCGCCTGACGCTGGTGATTGAAGACGACGGCTGCGGCCTGCCGCCGGGCTCCGGCCAGCAGGGTTTTGGCCTGGCGGGCATGCGCGAGCGCGTGAAGGCGCTGGGTGGCACGCTGGCTATCTCCTGTACCCACGGGACGCGCGTTAGCGTCAGCCTGCCGCTAAGGAACCACCATGTTTAAAATGCCTGCCAACGCCTCACCGCTAGGCGACAAAGCGGAAATAGACGCGCGCTACCGCTACTGGCGCCGCCATATCCTGATGACCATCTGGCTTGGCTATGCGCTGTTTTACTTTACCCGCAAAAGCTTTAACGCCGCCGCGCCGGAAATCCTCGCCAGCGGCGTGATGACGCGTACCGATATCGGCCTGCTGGCGACGCTGTTTTACATCACCTACGGCCTGTCGAAGTTCTTCTCCGGCATCGTCAGCGACCGCTCCAACGCGCGCTACTTTATGGGCGTCGGGCTGATTGCCACCGGCGTGGTAAATATCCTGTTCGGCTTCTCCACCTCGCTGTGGGCCTTTGCCCTGCTGTGGGCACTGAACGCTTTTTTCCAGGGCTGGGGAGCGCCGGTTTGTGCCCGCCTGCTCACCGCCTGGTACTCGCGCAACGAGCGCGGCGGCTGGTGGGCAATCTGGAACACCGCGCATAACGTCGGCGGGGCGCTGATCCCGATGGTGGTCGGTGCGGCGGCGCTGCACTACGGCTGGCGCGCAGGGATGATGATTGCCGGGGGCCTGGCGATTGTTGCCGGGCTGTTCCTCTGCTGGCGCCTGCGCGACAGGCCGCAAACCGTTGGACTGCCTGCGGTGGGCGACTGGCGGCACGACGAGATGGAGATTGCCCAACAGCAGGAAGGGGCGGGGCTGACCCGCAAAGAGATCCTGACCAAATACGTGCTGAAAAATCCCTACATCTGGCTACTCTCGCTCTGTTACGTGCTGGTTTACGTGGTACGTGCGGCGATCAACGACTGGGGCAATCTGTACATGTCGGAGACGCTCGGGGTGGATCTGGTCACCGCCAACTCGGCGGTCACGATGTTCGAGCTGGGCGGATTTATCGGCGCGCTGGTGGCAGGCTGGGGCTCGGACAAGCTGTTTAACGGCAACCGAGGCCCGATGAACCTGATCTTCGCCGCCGGGATATTGCTCTCCGTCGGCTCGCTGTGGCTGATGCCGTTCGCCAGTTACGTGATGCAGGCGGCATGCTTCTTCACCATCGGCTTCTTCGTGTTTGGCCCGCAGATGCTGATCGGCATGGCCGCGGCGGAGTGCTCGCACAAAGAGGCGGCGGGTGCGGCGACGGGGTTTGTCGGGCTGTTTGCCTATCTTGGCGCATCGCTCTCCGGCTGGCCCCTGGCGCGGGTGATCGACACCTGGCACTGGAGCGGTTTCTTCGCGGTCATCGCCATCGCGGCGGGGATCTCTGCCCTGCTGCTGCTGCCCTTCCTGCACGCGCAGGCCCCGCGCGAAGCGTGACACACTTCACCTTTTACTGCCGAGTGGCGCAAAACTAAGAAATTTTCCCGGTTTTACCTGGACGCTGTCTCAGGCATCTCTCCCGGCTGATTTTTACAATGCCTGCCATTCGCAGGTAAAAATCAGCTCAGGAGCAAACCATGCTGGCCTTCCTCAATCAGGTGCGCAAGCCGACCCTGGATCTGCCGCTCGACGTGCGGCGCAAAATGTGGTTCAAACCGTTCATGCAGTCGTATCTGGTGGTCTTCATCGGCTACCTGACCATGTACCTGATCCGCAAAAACTTTAACATTGCGCAGAACGACATGATCTCGACCTACGGGCTGAGCATGACGCAGCTGGGGATGATTGGCCTGGGATTCTCCATCACCTACGGGGTGGGGAAAACGGTGGTTTCCTACTATGCGGACGGTAAAAATACCAAGCAGTTCCTGCCGTTTATGCTGATTCTCTCCGCCATCTGTATGCTCGGCTTCAGCGCCAGCATGGGCGCAGGCTCCGTGAGCCTGTTCCTGATGATCGCTTTCTATGCCCTGAGTGGTTTCTTCCAGAGTACCGGCGGATCGTGCAGCTACTCCACCATCACCAAATGGACCCCGCGCCGCAAGCGTGGTTCGTACCTCGGCATGTGGAACATCTCGCATAACCTCGGCGGTGCGGGCGCGGCAGGCGTGGCGCTGTTCGGCGCGAACTATCTGTTCGATGGCCACGTGATCGGCATGTTTATCTTCCCGTCGATTATCGCCCTGATTGTCGGCTTTATCGGCCTGCGCTTCGGCAGCGATTCCCCGGAATCTTACGGCCTCGGCAAAGCCGAAGAGCTGTTCGGCGAGGAGATCAGCGAAGAGGACAAAGAGACCGAAGAAAACGAGATGACCAAATGGCAGATCTTTGTTGAGTACGTGCTGAAAAACAAAGTGATCTGGCTGCTGTGCTTCTCAAACATCTTCCTGTACGTGGTGCGTATCGGCATCGACCAGTGGTCGACGGTGTATGCCTTCCAGGAGCTGAAGCTTTCTAAAGAAGTCGCGATTCAGGGCTTCACCCTGTTTGAAGTGGGCGCGCTGGTCGGCACGCTGCTGTGGGGCTGGCTCTCGGATCTCGCCAATGGCCGCCGCGCGCTGGTGGCCTGCGTCGCGCTGGCGCTGATTATCGCCACGCTCGGCATCTACCAGCACGCCAGCAACCAGTACGTTTACCTGGCGTCCCTGTTTGCGCTCGGCTTCCTGGTATTTGGTCCACAGCTGCTGATTGGCGTGGCGGCGGTCGGGTTTGTACCGAAAAAAGCGATCGGCGCAGCCGATGGGATTAAAGGCACCTTCGCTTATCTGATCGGCGACAGCTTCGCCAAGCTGGGGCTGGGGATGATTGCCGACGGTACGCCAATTTTCGGCCTCACCGGCTGGGCAGGCACCTTTGCGGCGCTGGATGCGGCAGCCATTGGCTGTATCGTTCTGATGGCGATGGTTGCGGTGCTGGAAGAACGTAAAATTCGTCGCGAAAGGCGAGTGCAGAAATTGAAAACAGCCTGAGTGTGCAGGTGACTTCTTTGCCCGGCTGACCGCCGGGCTTTTTTCCCTTCCCGCTACTCCTCAGAAAAAGATTACGGCTCATTTTTTCACTCCACCAGCAGTCGGTCGCCAGAGGACCGGTTGTAA